>CAZRSB010000005.1:0-71177 GCA_964602715.1 uncultured Thermoplasmata archaeon
ACCTCTATACATCATATATAGAGGCGGACTTATTCATGCTATTCACTATAAATCTAAGGTCAAATCAAAAAAACCGTTACGCATTCACTTACTAATTCTCAACTTATTTCACTATTTGAAAATTACTGTTCATCATAATGTTTTATTTTCTTCAATCCTAATTTTAATGTTTGTATTGAACTAAAATATTCCTTAAGATTCAAATGCTCATTAGGAGTATGATCTAACTTTGAGTCACCAGGACCATAAGCTATAGCTTCGGCTCCAAATTTAGGAGCTAATATATTCATGTCTGCGGTTCCGGTCTTTTTTTTCAATTTTGGTTCCCCTCCACATTCCCTAATACTTCTGACCATACTCCTTACTAGTGGATTCTTACGAGAGATTTCATAAGCTGGTACTGATTCAATTATTTCCCCTTTAAGATCTGGGATATAGTCAGGTGGTTTTCTTATATTCACTATCATTTCACCTTCGAAATAATATTCTTTCTCGTAAGCTTCTAATCTTTTAATTCTTCCAGTTGGGTTGTAAAAACCTTTCTGAAAATCTCGACTGAGTTCCATCCATTTTTCTATTAATTTCTCCGCGGCTCCGTCCTTTTGTCTACTGCTGTGAAATCTTTTCACTTTTTCTTCAAATTTCATATTCAAATTACCTTTATACCCTATCGTGACACCCTGCCATCCACTTGGTTCTCCAACAATGATATAATCTGGGTCTTCAATGTCGAGCATTTTTGCCCCTTTAGAAGAACCTTCTTCTTCTACTAGAGAGGCAAAGATTAGATCACCTTCACTCTCTAAGAAGGCGTAAAGCAGCGCAGCTAACGACCCTTTAGCATCTACACTGCCTCTACCCCATAAGATATCCTCTTCGACTCTGAGCGGTATTCTTCCTTTGACCGTGTCCATGTGACCGGTCAACAAAATTTTTGGGCCTTTATTCTCCTTCCTAGCTATCACATTACCAGCTTCATCCAGATATGCTTTGATCTCGTATTCTCTTAATTTGCTTTTTATCAAATTAGCTATATCTTCTTCTTCTCCAGTTGGACTATATACATCTACTAGATCGATTAAGAACTCTTTTTTATCCTTCTCACTGATTTCATATACCATCGGTGATCTCCTCGAATTTCTCTTTTAACCAAGTCATCTGTTCTTCAGTGGAGGTGAGTGGTGGCAAAAATCGGATGATCCTGTTCCCCGATACACCTGTTATTATCCCCTCTTTCTCTAGTTCTGGCATATACTCATCTACAGTTTTTTGCATTATAGCACCTTTTATCAATCCTCTCCCCCTTGTCTTTATTACCTCATCACATTCAAAATCTATAGATTTTTTAGAGATTTTTTCTATCAGACCTTTCTCTTCTATAGCTCTCAAAGTAGCTGCAGCGGCTTTACAGGCTAACGGATTTCCTCCAAAAGTACTCCCATGTTTTCCTTTAGGTATATCAAAATTGCACATGGTTAATCCAATAGGCACACCATTTGCTAATCCTTTGCCCATCGTGACTATATCTGGTTCTATGTCATAATGATCGATCGCTAAAAACTCCCCAGTTCTCAATCCACTCTGTATCTCATCGTCAATTAATAGCGCTTCTTTGTCTCTAGTTAAATCTCTTACAGCTTCGATAAATCCCTGTTCAGCAGGAATGATTCCTGATTGACCTTGGATTGGTTCTAATATGACTGCAGCTGTTTCATCGTTTATCTCTTCTTTGGCTTTTTCTATATCGTTAAAAGGTATATGGTCAAATCCATCAACAAGAGGTTCAAAACCTTTCTTATATTTTTGTTTCCAGGTAGCACTTAAAGACCCAAGCGTCCTTCCATGAAATGCGTTCGTCATCGATATTATTCTCTTTTTACCTGTTTTCAGTCTTGCAAACTTTATCGCTGCCTCCACCGCTTCAGTTCCTGAGTTAGATATGAATGAATAATCGAAACAAATGTGTCTTTCGAGCTCTGTGAAAAATTCTCCTTTTTCTTCATGAGTAAACATCGGGCCTGCTACCACAAGTTTTTCAACTTGTTTTTTGAGAGCATTCATGACTTTCTCGTTTTTGTGACCTAAAATCGCTACTCCTATTCCTGTCAAAGCATCGAAGTACCTGTTCCCTTCCTCATCCCATATATAAGCACCTTTTCCCTCAACTATCTTCATTCTTTTGTTATATACATTCACTTCTTTCATACTATCACCGTCGTCCCATTAAGACCTATTATTTTTAACACCTCTACTCCATCATCTAATGCTTTACGTGCGGTGATTAGTTTTCTTTTCATACCACCTTCTACAGATCCTTCTATGTGCTCTAGGTCTTCTCTATCGACCTCTTCTACAACTTTGTCTTCCGATAAAAGGGCGGTTTCACTTAAGAAAATCAATTCTTTTGCTTCGAATTTCTTTGCCACATTATATGCTAATTTATCTCCATCGATGTTCAATGGATTGAAATTTTCATCCATAGCTATAGGAGCTAAAACCGGTGTTCCTATTTCTTTGATATCCATCAACTTCTCTTTATCGATAGAGCTTATATTACCAGATTGGTCATCTCGGATCACTTTTCTTTTTCCGTCTATCTTCGCTTTTAAAATCTCTTTTCTTTTTCCCCGTATAATCCTTAGGTCTAATCCACTCAAACCTACACAATCTATACCTTGGCTTTGAAGATATTTAACTATTCTTTTGTTAGCTTTCATCATACCCATTAAGAATAAATCTATATCCTCATAGGGAGTATATCTGAACTCTACACCTGATAAACTTTTGATCCTTTTGATCTCTTTACCTACTTTTTTGAAAAGATCGTCTACAAAGTCTGATCCCCCATGGACTATAATTTCTGATTTAGAGATCTTCTCGAATTCGTCTAGCTCATTTAATACTCCTCCACCAATTTTAATTATCCGCATCTTATCACTCAATTTCATATTGGATTTATTGGATGTTGGTTCAAACCCATTTTTTCTTCAAATCCAAACATTATATTCATATTTTGAACAGCCTGACCAGCCCCTCCTTTCAGTAAATTGTCAATGGCTGAAAAGACCACTACTCTACTGTTTTTTTCATCGTAAGCAAAGCCCAAATCAGCGTAATTGCTTCCGATCACGTATTTAGGATTAGGATTTCTTTGGAATCCTCCGGTCTGTTTTACAAATCGTATAAAGGTTTCATCTGAATACTCGTGAAATTTTTTGTAAATATCCGACTTGTCGGTTTTCATATTTATATATATAGTAGCTAAAAGACCTCTAACCATATCCACTGAATGCACGGTGAAATTAGCATTTATACCCGTTTCCTGAATGACTTCAGCTTCGTGTCGATGGCGATATTCTTTGTAAGGTCTTACAACTGAACTTCTTTCAGGATGAGAGGACATCATATTTGCTCTTCTTCCTCCCGCACTCGAACTTACTTTAAGGTCGACGACTGCCTTCTCAATCTCGCCCTTGAATGGATACAAACCTAAAATCGCCGCTGTAGCATTGCATCCTGGATTAGCTACTATATCAGCTTCTTTGATCTGTTCTCTGTTCAGTTCAGGTAATCCATAAACTGCTTCATTTATCAGCTCAGGTCTTTTGTGATCTCCATAATATTCCTTGTAAAGATCTAATCCAACCCTGAAATCGGCACTCAAATCTATTATTTTTGATTTTCCAATGAAATCGTTTATCAATTTCATCGATGACCCATGAGGAACGCATAAAAACGTAACATCAGAATCTATTTTTTCCAGATCATCGGTAAATCTCAGATCTATCCCTTTTAGATTTGGATGAATTCTATCAACTTTTTCGTTTGCAAATTTTCTAGATGTGATTGTAGAGACATTTACTTCAGTATGATTATCAAGGATCCTCAGGATCTCTCCTCCTATGTACCCGCTGGATCCCACTATAGCAGCGTCGATCATGATTCTCCCTTCCTCACAGCAAAATCTACTAGTTTTTGAGCAATATCTATTCCAGTCACTCTTTGAGCGTTTCTAAATTCCATATTTGGATTTACTTCATTTACTAAAAGACCTTCATCACTTTCGAATAAGTCAATAGCTAAAGCTCCTTTTCCGAAGGCTTCCCATGTATTAAGAGAAATCTCTTCGACTTCTTCATCTTCGCAATTAATCGCTTTCGCACCGCGAGCTGTATTAGTAATCCAATGATCTAGGTTTTCTCTATATATGGCCCCGATATACTCTCCATCTATTACATAACTTCTGATATCCCTATTTGGTTTATTCACGAAATCTTGATTGTAATATATTTTATAGAGTGGATTTTTCATCCATTTTCTATGCTCCATTAAAGCTTCAGCGGCTTCTTCATCGTTAACCTTACTAACCATTCTTCCCCAACTGCCGAATACCGGTTTCAGAACAGTTGGATATCCTAACTCTTCTACTGCTTTAACTGCACTTCTTTCATCAAAAGTAACATTCCAGTCAGGTAGGCTAACTTTTCCTTCAAGGTTTTGTGTAGAAAACAACTTATCTCCAGCTTCAAGATTGATTTCAAAGGGATTTATGGTTGGTATACCTTCTTCTTCAAAGAGTCTTGATAAGTACAGCAGATTAAAATAGCTAGCGTTCCTTACCAAAACTACATCAATATCATGCTTGCTAGGAAAACGAACTTCTTTATCATGTATCATGACCGCTTCATGACCTGATTCTTCTATTCTATCTCTGATTAGGAGCTCTTCTTTTCTTTTCATCGTATAGCTTATACCTATTTTCATATTTATACCACCGTATTTTTATTCATAGAGGCTTATGTGAAGTGTATTTATATTTAAATAAATAAACAAATAAGAAAAATTTTTTATTCTCCCCAGTCTTCTTGTATTTCGGGTATTTCTTCAAGAATGGTCGGATCTTTACTGTAAACTTCCAGATCTGAAGTACAAGTACTGCACTCTATAATCTCATGTTTTTCCGTATCATCTAGTTCTACGCTAGTACCACAAACAGGACAATCACTATTCATTTTTATCACCTCCTTTTGATTTTTCATTCGAATCTGAAATTTTGTTAATTTTTGATATGATCTCTTGGGTTACTTCTTCGGTATTTGCCCTGCCTCCTATATCTGGGGTTAAACTTCCCTGGCTTATTTGTTCTTTGACTGCGGTCCATACCAGATCTCCGTTAAGACCCAAATAATTCAACATCATACCACCACTCAATATGCTCCCAATTGGATTGGCTATACCTTTCTCCTCTATGTCAGGGGCGGTGCCATGAACTGGTTCAAAAAGAGCAATTTCATCCCCATAATTACCAGATGGAATGATTCCTAAGCTTTCTACATTGATAGATGAAAGATCCGAAATTATGTCCCCAAATAGATTTCCGCTCAATATAATATCATGTTCCCAAAAACTCTCAACTACCTCGATTGTGAATGCATCGATAATTCTGTCATCTATTCTTAATCCTTTATTTTCAGCTAAATTCATAGTAATCTCTCTGAAAAATTTATCTCCTTTCAACACATTCGCTTTATGAACAAAAGTGATTTTATCAGTACCTATCTTTGATGCTAGTTCTGCAGCAAATTTTGTTATCCTCTCACATCCTTCTCTTGTGATAACTCTATTGTCGATGATTTTATTCTTAGAACACTCGTATTCATCAGAATAAAGCCCTTCGCAGTTCTCCCTTACGATAAACACTTTTTTTCCTTTATTCATATTTGGTACAATTCTTAAATTTGCGTATAATTCTAATTCCTGTCTCAAAGTCAATATAAGACTTTTGTACTTTGTTTCTTTAGATGGAGTTTCAGTAGCACCAAAAAGGACTGCATCCATCTCTTGAATTTCATCAATTTTGTATTTGGATATGGGTACGCCTCTTTGTTGGTAGATCTCATAACCTCCCTTGAGTTCAATGAACTCGATTTTATCAGTTACATTATTTAATACTGAAATACATGAATCAAGTACATCATCACCGATACCGTCTCTTCCTAGCACAGCTACTCTATACATAGATCATCCCTCCTGTTGACATAATTTAAAATACCCTCTTCTTCGATTATAGTAAATAAAAGTCCCTCTAAAGGTTTCATTTTTTTCTGAACCTCATCTTTCCGTACAAATCCTTTTTCCCAATCAACCTCTATTTTATCACCATCATGCAACCACCCTGTTTCACCGATCAAAATCGGTATTCCGAGATTGATACAATTTCTGTAAAAGATCCTTCCAAAATTTTTTGCGATGATGCCTTCGATACCAGATGCTTTTAGTGAGAGAGGTGCTGACTCGCGAGAAGAACCTATTCCAAAATTTTCACCTCCTACTACTACATCATTTTCATCGACACTGTTTGCAAATTCCGGTCGGGCTTCGATGAAAGGTATTTTTGCTAATTCTTCAGGGTCCTCAGTTAAATTATATCTGCCTGGAGTTATCATATCTGTCGAAACATTATCTCCAAATTTCCATACTCTACTATTGCTCATGATACCTCCTCCGGATTCGTTATTTCCCCATAAAGAGAACTGACAGCTGCTGTTTTGGGATTAGATAGGTATATCTCTGCGTCTGGAGAACCCATTCGCCCTCTAAAATTTCGATTGTTAGTGCTCAAAACCACTTCATCCTCTCCAACTACCCCCATATGTCTTCCTAAACAGGGGCCACAACCTGGTGGTAATATCGTAGCTCCTGCTTCAATGAGAGGACTAACTAGATTTTTTTCTCCCATCTCTTTGTAAACTTGTTGGGAGGCTGGACAGATCAGTGTCCGCACCTCTACCTTTTCCCCTTCAAGTATCTCAGCAGCTTTTTTGATATGTTGAAACCTACCATTTGTACAAGATCCGATAAACACTTGATCTATTTTTCTTGAATTATCTTCTATAAATCCGATATTAGTAGGACTGTGTGGAAGCGATAGCAGAGGAGGGACCTCGTTTAATTTGATCCCCATCTCTTTCACATAGTTCCCTTGTCTTCCGTAGCTTCCATCATCGACTATGGCAGTCTTCGCATTGATTTCCGCGCTAAAATTAGTGAGTGTCATTTTTTCATCAGTAGAAAGTGTATCTTTGTTAGCTCCGAAAAACTCAAGGGCTTTGTAGTTCATATTAATATTTTCTAATTTTTTGTTCAACAACATTATTATGTCCATCGCCATCACATTTTGCCTTAGAGAACCTTTTAAATCGACTTTAACACTTCTCGGTACTTTCAACCATGTTTTTCCAGTTCCGAGTATTACTGCTACATCTGTAGCTCCCATACCAACGGCAAAACTCCCGAAAGCACCCAATGTGGGAGTATGAGAATCTGCTCCTACGATTATTTTATTTTTTTCTACTAATTCTTTTTCATAGACGACTTGGTGACATATACCTTCTCCTTCAAATAATTGGATGTCATATTGTTCTGCAAATTCTCTTGTTCTATTCTGCAGATCTGAATAATCAACAGTTGATGAGGGATATACATGATCGAAGAAGACATAAGTGTCATTTGGTTTTTGGACGCTATCATAGTTCTGGTTAAACGCTCTTATGACTAGAGGCATAGTTGCATCATGACCGTATGTCAAGTCAACTTCCCTTATCACTGACTCTCCTGCCTCAGCATTCAAAATATTTTCAACTATTGTCGACATATTTTTCCTCCTTTATTTCTCTTTTAGAAATCAATTTTTTGAGATCAAATTGGCCAGACGAACTTTTCAATGATGCCAATATTTTCTTTACTGTTTTATCATCTGCTTTAATTCCTTTTTTTTCCAAATAATGTTTGACTGAATCTTTTCCGGAATACATATCAAGATGAACCTCCCTTTTTCTTCCTAGATCTTCTGCGGGCATGAATTCGTAGGTGTTTGGATCCTCTATTACAGCTGAAACATGCAAACCCGAATTATGGACAAAGGCATTTTCTCCTACGATGGGTTGATTTTCCTGAACCTTTAACCCGGTAATATTTTGTATCATTTCACTCAATTCATTCAACTTATGTAGATTGTAAGCATCGATATCATAATGATACTTGAGAGTAACAGCAATTTGAGCCAGATCAACAATACCTGATCTTTCTCCTATTCCATTGACAGAAGCATCAACTAGTGTAGCCCCCGCCTCAACTCCCATGATCGCATTGGTTAAAGCTAATCCCATATCATCATGGCAATGTACGTTTGTAGGAATACTATAATCTAAAAAATCAGTAACTATTTGATAGAAATCGAAGGGATAGGCACTACCAGTTGTATCTGCCACACTGAATCTATTTGCACCTGCATCTTTAGCTCTACTCAATGTCCTAAATAGATTATCCCATTCAGTTCTGATTGTGTCTTCGGGCGTAAAACGCACTTTAAGTCCATGATCCTTTGCATAGGTGATAGATCTTTCAATTTTTTGAAGAGCCTCATCTAAACTGATTTCAAATCGATTTTTTAAGGCCCTTTCTGAAACACATAAAAATATTCCAATCCATTCAACCCCTGATTCAATCACTAGATCGATGTCTTCTTTTGTAGCCCTAGAATGGGCTAACAGACTTGCATCTAGATTTTGAGAAGACACTTCTCGAACACCTTCAAAGACAGAGTCACTGACTGCAGGGTGTCCCAATTCTATAAAATCAATTTCGAACTCGTCTAGGGCCGTAGCGATCTCTAAACGTTCTTTTGAAGTATAACTAACACCTGGTGATTGTGCTCCCTCTCTTAATGTGCTATCTAGTAATTTTATGTTTTTCATTATTCTCACCTAACTTTACACAATTAACTGACTCTTTTGTTATTATGACTGATTGAAAGTTCTGGTATCTTTTTATACAATCTATTTTTTCAGTGTTAGTTCTTCGATTGTTTCTAATTTGAAAATTAATATAATCAAAAAGTTCTTTTTCTATAGTTCTTAGATCAATTCCATTCCTTTTAAGATTTTCGTAATGGATTTTACGATTATAGTTTATATGATCTCTATCTTCATACCTGTATTTATCGCGCATATTGATAGACAGATATAAGTATATGTTATAAATACTTTTTGTATTCTTTTACGAAAAAAGCAAATAAATTACTATATTCGTATTACAGTAAGTTTTAAATCTTCTACTCTCATAAAGTATAGATATGGATGAAACCGATCAGCAAATACTGAAGATATTGAAAAAAAATTCTAGAATGAGTTATATTGACATAGCGGAGAAAGTGGATTTGAGTGAAGGAGCCGTAAGAAAAAGAATAGACAACCTTAAAAAAGATGGAGTGATCAAAAGATTTACGATAGAAACTAGTGCTCAAACTGAGGGATTGGTGATAATAAGAATTGATCCAGCAAAAACGAGAGAAGCAGCTAAAGAAGTAAAAAATTATGCTGAAAGGGTCTATGAGTTGTCTGGTGAATGGGATGTAGTGGCTTGGCTCTATGCTTCGGACATAAGAGAATTGAATGAAAAAGTGGACAAAATAAGGGAGATCTCTGGCATCTTAGATACTTCTACCCTTATAAAGATGAAGGAACATTGATAATCTAAATTCGACCTCAAATGTGTAATAGAGAGATATATCAGGGATCAAAAGAAAGGATTAGACAGATGATGACATCTCTATCCTAAAAAACTTCTAAGATTTGCAGCCTCCTGAACAAACTCGCTGATTTTCACTTTATTTTCTTTTCTAATACGTTCAATTATTTCATCAGTTACTTTTTTGTGTTCCAGATTAATATCCACTTCTTCTCTTAGTTCTATCAGGGTCTTTCTCAGCTCATCCGGGACAAAAGGCGAATCTTTGTTAAAATACTCCAATGCGGTTTTTAAATCATCGTCAAAGTGAACATATACTTCTCTTATATATTCTAAATCTTTTTCTTCTAAAGCGTTAAGCCCCAAAATTTCAGGGGGTAATCCTATGGAATAAAGAGAAGCAGTGAAAGTGATTGCTCTAGGCAAGTTTGTCCCTTCAAAATCGCGCGAGTAACCAAATAAACCGGTATGTAATTTTCTTTTTCTCCGTCCTGGAACGTATCTAGCTACGTCGTTAATAACTGAAACTAGTTGGGATATATGTTTTCTGTATTCTGAGGAGTATCTTTCGACAATTTCAAGACTTCTCTTTATGTTTATTTTTTGAGGAGATTCTGTCTTTCTACTTTGGAGGTATTCAACTCCATCTCGGACTTCTTTAGGAGGATTGTCATATTTAAATGCAGATTGAATGGTGAAGGTGTGAACACTTGGATAGTCATCTATGATTCGATCGACCGTGAAAGGAGTCAAATTTCCTCTAAATGGAGAGGAGCCAGCTCCGAGGATTGGATATATATCTACACTCGTCTCTTCATTTAAATCATTGATCTTTTGAAGGGCTATCTTGTTCAATAGTATTGCTGAGAGATTGCCATAGTTCATAGCAGGATCTGATCTTGCTAAGAAAATCCGTTGATGTTCTGTGTCCTTATCTTCAAGATATTTTTTAGTGATATCATATACGGCGAGCATATTCTCTTTATCTTCTAGGAGAGGTATTACGTTAATAGCATCTGGTTTGAAATCTCCGATCCATTCGGCTATAGTTAGATCCTCTTCTTTAAATGATTTTTTTTGTTTACCGACAACGAAATCCCGATAATAATTGTATATTCTATTCAAACTATCAGCGGATGTAGTCATCGGCAAGATAACTTCAAATATTGGCGATTGTTCTTCTTCATAAAATAATTTTGATGTATCAAATGACCTAGGAATGCTTTCTAATGTTTCGATAAGTATCTTAGCTTCGGCTTTTTCTATGGCTGGATTTGGAACTCTCATTGTTAAAAATAGATCTTTACCAATTTTATTATCTTTGAAAAAATCTCCATAGTTAGCCAACAATTTCTTTACAACGAAATCGTCTGTTTCTTTTCCTTCACAATCCCACATTTGTTCGTCAACACCAAGATGAGAAAAGCCATAATATGCCTCCTTAACTTCATCTTCACCCCCTATTTCTGCATTCTCAGAAAAAAATGGGGTATGAACATTGTCTGGATGCTGAGTACTCATACATTTTGGTATTTTGGCTTCATACATGATATCTCTAATTCTCGAGATAAAAGGAACATATATAAAATTTTTCGTAAATTTCTTTCGAATATTACTTGTGCAAATCAAATTAGACTATGCAAATCGTAATTTAATTATGGTATATAGGTATAATCAATCAAAAATCTAATGAAATATCTATATTAAAAATCAAGATAGATCCAATGGTGTTATTTAGATTAGCTATTAGAACTATTGATCATTTTTATTTGTGTCATAGAGTTTTTCTCCCGTCATTTCATTCCAATGTCTTCAAACATGTCAGGGCTTTTTCGAATGGTTATGTAGTCTTTTTGGTTTTTTTCTTTTTCATGGACTTTAAGTAGTTATAGATTATCTAAATTAATCAAGAAGACACCTTCCTATCCGTAGCGACAGCGAGGATGAAGAGGGTTTTTAATCCTCGCTAATCGGCAGATTAGGCGGGTGATGAATTGGTCTGTATAGGAGGCTGTCAACTTTTTAGTGATATTGCCGATTTGTCTAAAAGGGATGTAGCTCTTCAGAATAATATATGATATCTTTCAAAATATCTAAAAACTGAAAAATCACTAAATTTTAGACAGTATCTATACTTCAAATTGTTTATATGGTATCGATATATTCAGTCGGGACCATTCTTACATTCTAACTCCCTTTTTATTTTAACTTATTCTACCTTTATTTGTTTTAAGATTCAAAGACATTCTCTTAATACTAAACTTAGTACACATCCTGGACCTTAAAAACCTGATTGAATCAGAGTACTTAGAAAGGAAAGATTTATTTATTTGTACATACATTGTACATATAGATGTCATCTAACAGCGAGAATAGATCGAAAAGGGTTAATTTCAGACTACCCGAGGAATTGATAGATATGGCCGACGTCACAGCTAGAGTGAAGCATAAGAACCGAACGGAGATAGTGAAGGAAGCTTTGGACGAACATCTGCACGAGATCATTGACAAGAGTTTCAAGCAAAAGGTGATAGAGTTGTATCTGGACGACGAGATCGAATACGAGATGTTGAAGAAGTTCCTTGGTCGAGAGGACGCAGAAGCTGTGAAAGCCTCTAAGGATATATTGGACCGGGGAGACGAACTGGCCGAAGAACTCTCTGAACTTTGAGGAGAGATTCTATGTTGGTTTTGGATACAAGTGCCTTCATATCTCTCGGGATTTGCGATTGCGTCGAGATATTGTTGGACGAATTCGATGTTCATACTTCTAATGCGGTGATGGATGAGCTGGAGGAACTGAGCAGTTACGATGATTTGGAGGCTGAGATTGCGGAGAGATGGTTAAAGAGAAAAGATCAGTTGAATGTTCATCAGATAGGTGAGGCCGGTGAGTTCGATCACGGCAGGATCGATAGGGGCGAAGGATCCTGTGCTGTTCTAGCTAAAAAGACGGACGCTGAGTTTTTGATAACTGACGATGTAAGAGCCCTTCCTTTCCTCAAAAATATAGCTTTAACCGAAATTGTGATATCCCCTATCGTTCTGAAAGCGCTGGTGAAGAGAGGGTTGTTGAGTAATGACGAAGCTACGGAAAAACTAGAGAAGTTGATCGAGAAGAGAGATTGGTTTGAAACGCCAATCTATGAAAGGTCGTTAGAGTTTTTTGGAGACGTATCTACGGACGATAGTTCCTAGATGTTTAGTCCCTTATAAGCCCCAAAAGTCGAGTCATTGACTATAAAAGGTTCGATATACGCCATCATTTTTAATATTAATTCATATAATAATCAAAGCCATATTATTCTAATTGTCTTAAATTAATAAAAATAACAATATTTATATACGTCCATATCTATCACTGCATGATAACATGTACATAGAAAAAGAATACAAAAAATTATCTACAAATGTTCAAAGAAGGTGGGGGACAGAGATAGAGAAAGAAAGGAGGGATCATTTTATGCCCCCGCCTGGGGGAAATTAAACTAGATACAAATACAATCGTGCTGAAGATCGGTGGTTCGTGCCTAAAGGATGGAAATACGCTTAAAAATTCCATTAAGAGGATAGACTCCTGCATCAAAAATAATATAATTCCCATTGTAGTGGTTTCAGCTCTTAATGGGCTAACGGACCAACTGGTTCACATAGTTGAAAATAATATTGAGGAAAATTCTTCTGTAAGAGATACGATAATATCTAAGGGAGAACAGTTCAGCGCGGAACTCATCGAATATATTTTAGATCACAAAGGATTAGAGTCCAAAAGCCTGAATTTAAGTGATGATGACTTTCCAATAATTACTGAGATGGAAGAACACGAGCTAAAAATAGATTTCGAAAAAACAATGTCTAAAGCAAAGGAAATACTGCCTTCTCTATTAAGTAAAGGGATCATACCTATCATTCCAGGTTTTGTTGGCAAAACAAATGATGGAGATATCCAAACTTTTGGGAGAGGAGGATCTGATACCACTGCTATCATCATGGGGTCCATTTTATCAGTGGATGAAATAATTTTACTAAAAGACGTGCCAGGTATAATGAGATGTGATCCTAAAATAAGTCAAGAAGATAAAGTGATAGAAAAAATTGAAGCGAAAAAAGTGATGCACATTGGCAATAATGGAGGAGAAATAGTAAATCCTGAGGCTTTGAAATACAAAAACAACTCTACTGATATAAGAGTAGTAAATTTTGATAATGAAAATTTCCTAAAAGAAGGAACTAAAATAGTAGGAACTACAAGAAATTACGAGACTTTCACTGTTCACGAGTCTCTCGCTATGATTTCTATAGTACCTAATGGCTCTACTAATAAAATAGATAAATATTTTGATCGATTAGGGAAAAATAAAATTGATTGCATTGAAAACTTCAAATCTAAAGAATATTGGTCAATCTGCCTAGAACAAGTAGAACTAGATAATGCGATAAGAGTTATTCATGATGAAATAAAGAGTAGTGATGATGAAATTGCGATCAGTCACGAAAAGGATATTGCTTTGATAGAGATAAAATTTGGTCCGAACATAGACTTAAATAAACATCTTTTCAAAATCCATAAAAAATTATTCGAAAATTCTATAAGGATAATATCTACCAAGTTTGATAATCATGACCTTATTTTAACTATAAAAAATGAAGATTTAGAAGAGTTCATGAACGCTTTGGAGATGATAGCATGAAAGTTGGAATTGTAGGAGCGACTGGTTTAGTTGGACAGCGATTCGTTCAGTTACTGGAAGACCATCCTTATTTTGAGATATCTGAATTAGTGGCTAGTGAAACCTCGGCAGGGAAGAGATATGAAGAAGCAATAGAGAATGAAATAAGGGATACTCCCGAGACAATTGGGAATAAACTAGTGAAAGACCTCGATGATGATCTGGACTGCAGATTAATATTTTCTGCACTACCAGCCAAAATAGCTAAAAAGATCGAGATTTCACTGATGGAAAAAGGATATGGAATATTGACAAATGCTAGTGTACATAGGATGGCCCCCGATGTGCCATTATTGATTCCAGAGGTGAACTCAGATCATTTAAAATTGATAAAGGAACAGCAAGAAATCAAACATGACGGATTTTTAATAGCTAATCCAAACTGTTCTACAATACAATTGGCTTTAGCTTTAAAACCTATAGAAGAAAGTTTTGGTCTAAAAAAGATAAACGTAGTAACTCTTCAGGCACTTTCTGGAGCCGGATATAAAGGTGTAGGTGCTTTTGAATCTGCTGATAATGTGATCCCATTTATACCTGGCGAAGAAAATAAAATAGAAGAGGAATTAAAGAAAATATTTGGAAAATTAAATGGAGATTGCATTGAAAAAGAGAAATTCATGACGAGTGCTTCTTGTAATAGAGTGAATATAACAGATGGTCATCTAGAAAATGTCTCTATTGAACTCAAAGAACAAACCGATATAGAAGAACTAAAAGAAATCATTGAAAATTTCACTCCATTAGAAAATGATTGTTTACCTACAGCTCCTGCTAAGCCCTTAATTTACATCGATGAAAAAGATCGCCCTCAACCAAGGATAGAACTTTCTAGTTTAGAAAAATCGATGTCAGTATATATAGGAAGGTTGAGAAATGACCCTATTTTAGACTTCAAATTCATAATCTTAGGACATAACACTATCAGGGGAGCAGCTGGAGCGAGTATATTAAATGCTGAGTTATTGTATTCTAAAGGATTGATATAAAATAAATGGCATTAGTATATTTCCTATGAAATATATAAAATAGGAGTGATATAGTGAATGAAGATAAATTAAAAAAATTGAAAATCGAAAATTTCAAATTCCGATCTGGGAAAAAGATCCCTCTCAGCATAGCATTTGAAACTTATGGGGATCTCAATAATTCTAAATCCAATGCTGTACTGATATGTCACCCTCTGACCCACAGTTCCCATGTAGCAAAACATCATGAAGGGGATGAAAAAGGTTGGTGGAAAGATATGGTTGGTCCTGGAAAATACATTGATACTAACAATCACTTTGTTCTATGTGTCAATGTGCCAGGTAGTTGTTATGGAACTACGGGACCTTCATCTATAGATCCTGATACTGGGAAACCTTATGGGTCAGACTTTCCAAAGGTCACGATATCGGATATGGTAAAAACTCAGAGATTAGTAATTGATAACCTGGGGATAGATAAATTAAAATCGGTAATTGGGGGCAGTATCGGCGGTCAACAAGTTCTAGAATGGTCAAAAAGGTATCCTTCTAAGACTAAAAGTATAATACCTATAGCTACAGCAGCTAGGGTATCTCCGATGTTATTAGGTTTTAGATACGTTTCACAAAATGCTATCCAGTCTGATCCAAACTGGTCAGGAGGAAATTATTATGATGAGAAAAAAAGCCCAAAATTGGGACTAAAATTCGCTAGACAATTAGGACATCTTACTTATCTTTCAAGGGAGGGGATGAAGAAGAAATTTGGGAGAAAGAAAATTGAAAAAGGCGGAGAAGTTGAATTTGAGGTCGAAAATTATCTGAAATATCAGGCGGATAAATTTGTAGAAAGGTTTGATCCTAACTCTTATCTATATTTAACAGCAGCTATGAATAAATATGATCTCTCCAAAGGTTACGCAAATGATAAAGAAGCTGTTAAGGATTTTAACGGATTGGTTTACCTCCTATCAATAGATTCAGATTGGCATTTTACTGTAGAAGAATCGGAGTATTTAGCAGAAGTGTATGAGCATACGGACTGTCTAGTGCTGCATGATACGATAGAAAGTCCACACGGCCACGATGCATTTCTGATTGAAACAGAGAGATTAGGCAAAAAAATTCAGTTGCTTTTAGATTATCTGTCCGATGGTGGATTAGAAACATTTTTAAATTAATTGAGGTGAAAGAATGGAAGAAAAAAAAGAAAAAATTGATGAAGTCTGTAAAAAAGAGGACAAACCAGTAACAATCGAAGCTATTCCTTATAGAGGTTCCAATTTAGATGAATATACAACCGAATTAAAAAAGACAGGGATTACTGAATTAGCAACTTTCATGAACATTTGTGATAACCCAGTAGGAAAGGTACATACCGCCCCCATCTCTATAGCACATTTAATAAAAAACAGTTTAGGGATCACCCCTATAGTTCATATTACCTGTAAAAATTCGACATTGAGTTCCATCCAAAGAAGGTTTTTAGGTCTAGATGCCTTAGGAATAAATAATCTATTGATTGTTTCGGGTGATGGTCCTATCGGGGATTATAGAAATGAATACACCCCCTCTTACATGAATTCTATAAATTTGATAAAAGGAATCAAAGACCATCTCAACCAAGGTAAATTGATTCCTGATTATTCTAATAGAAGATATGTAAAAGAAAATACTAATCAGATTGATGATAAAATTGAAAATTTTGAGATCGAAAATAATACGGATTTTACAGTTGGTGGGGTGATCATCCCTGAAAGAAAAGGCGAATTAGAATATGCAAAGAACAAAATAGAGTGTGGGGTAGATTTTTTCCAAACTCAAATAGTATACGATAAATATCATATTTGCTCTTTCATCGAAGATCTTGATGCTGAAGTAAAAAATTGTCCTCCTATTTTATTAGGTGTAAGACCAATATCTTCATATGAAGAAATTAAGTTCATAGCTGACAATATCCCTCAAGTTAAAGTACCAGAAAGTCAATTAAAAGAGATAAGAAACACAGAAGATGTTAAGGAATTTTCTGCTGATATGATTTTAGAAATCATAAATTTTGTTTATGATAATATAGAAAGAAATACATCTGGAGTTGAATTAGGGATTCATATTATTCCCGGTAATAATTATGAAATCACAAAAAAGATAATAGAGGAGATAAATTGACGGATAGTGAGCTATATCCATGGGCTGGTGATTTTTCTACAGGAGATCTAAACTCTCCTATAGCAATTGTCACGTTAGCCGAAGATCTCGAATTTGATCCTGATAAAGTAGCTATATGGGGTCCTATGAGAACAGAGAACCTAGGAATAGAAAAGGTTGTAGCGAATACCATCTCTAATCCTAATATTAGATATTTGTTTGTGTGTGGTGAAGAGATAAAGGGACACAAATCAGGTAGGTCATTAATCGCTCTATGGAAAAATGGGATCGATAAAAGAGGTAAGATAAAAAAAGCTCCAGGAGCTGTCCCGTATATAGAGAATCTTTCTTCAGAAGCTGTAGAACGGTTCCAAAATCAGATCGAAGTTGTAGATAAAATAGGAATAACTTGTGAAAGAGAAATAGAAGCTCACATCGCAGATTATATTAAGAAAGAACCGGGCTCTTTTGAAAAACCTTATATTGCAATTAAAATAGAAAAAAAAGAAAAATCTATTATAGATACAGATTTTGCATTACATTCCTCATTAAAGGTGTCCGTATGGGGTAAAATTTCAAATATAGAAGAAGAGGTGAAATGATGTTCAATTATACTGAGGAGCAGAAATGCTGCGAGTTCGAAGAAGTAAAAATAGGAGGACAGCCAGGAGTTTTACCCACTCTTATGATAGGATCAATTTTTTACGAAAATCAATTTCAAGATTTAAAGACATCTAAAAAGGAAGCGATTAAGCTGATTGAAGAACAAAGAAATTTGTCGAAGATCACCTCTGTACCGTCATTAGTCGATATTTTCATATATGAAAAAGAGGAGATAGATTGGAAACTAGATTTTGCCCTTGATAATATAGATGGTATGTTCAGTTTAGATATGCCCGAATCAGAGGTCAGGATCGAAGTACTCAAACGTTTGGATGAGATGGATGCTCTAGATAGGGTTGTTTATAATAGCTTAAACCTAGGGTTGACGGATGAAGAAGAAAAAAGATTAAGAGAGAAACCACCTAGATCCACTATTTTACTAGGTTATAATCCACAAAAAAATAACACTCAGGGAAGATTAGAAATCATTGAAAATGGCGGTAAATTGATGGAAAAGGGTCTATTACCTTTAGCCGAAGATATTGGTATAGACTTCCCTCTTCTTGATACTGCAGCCACGCCCTTTGGGGAGAAGGCTTGTGAAGGGTTGAGAGCCATCCCTGTTTTCAAAAATGAGTTCGGCTTACCAACAGGTTGTGCTTTCCATAATACAGTAGAATCCTGGAATTGGTTAAAAAATTATGAAAAAAAAGAAGAAATTTTCAATGCTTTAGATACGTCAATAAACAACCTTCCAGTATTGTTTGGTGCAGATTTCATTTATTATGGTCCAATCGAAAATTCATCCATAGCACTTCCTAACATCGCGATGATAAATAAATTATTGGCAGAAGGAGCAGAAGATTATTTTGGAGAGGATATAAATAAAAATCACCCATACTATTCACTTTAAATTTGTAGGAGGATAAATCATGATAAGAGATAGAATAGATATAAAGCAGATAGATAAAAAGGTCGGTTCCATGTATTATTGTTTATCCTACCCTACAAATAAAATATCAAAAAATATTTGTAATTCGAATAGTATTCATAAAGTATCTAAAATTATTAAAATGAAGGTGATATTGTGTTTTTAGAATATGAAACGTTGGTTAAAGAAATAAAGTCTAAACGAAAAGAACTAGGTTGGTCTCAGAAAAAGTTGGCTGAAAAAGCTGGAGTCTCTCAATCATTGATTGCTAAATTCGAGAGAATGGAAAATGTGCCAAACTATGAATCCGTAAAAAAAATCTACCAGGTTTTACAAGAAGAAAAGGATATAGAATATGTTGGAGATTATGCTAATGAAAATATAATATCGATAAACAGCGATGATACGGTAGGTAAGGCTATCGACGTTATGCTAGAAAATGATTTTTCTCAACTCCCTGTAAAAGAAGAGGGTGATTACGTAGGTATGGTTTTAAGTAGTGATGTGGTTGGAGAGGATAGAGAAAAAAGAGTAAGGGATGTGATGAAAAACTCATTTCCTATACTGCCTGCTAAAAGTTCAAAATCAGTAGTCATCGAACTCCTCAAAGAAAAAAAATACAATGCTGTTCTGATAAAGGATGAAGATAAAAATTGGAAAATTATAACTCCTGCAGATTTATTATAAATGATTCTTCAACTCTATCTTTAACGAAAATTCATTCTCCACTTAAACCTCTATAACATCTCTCATTTGTATCACACAGTCATTGATTTATTTTTCTTCTGAATTATTGAATACTAACGTTTAGTGGAAATTTTCATTCCCACGCTCCATAGAATTTATTTAAATTCCGTGTAAATGCACAGCATTTGACAAGGACCTTCAGAGCTAATTCTCTCCATCTAAGCCAGCCTTACGACTGGAGATGTAGTCGTCCATCTTTGCTTTATAGAGTTAATAACTGCTTCTACGATCTCTCGATTGTGATATTAATCCAACCATTCTTCTTCTTCTTTTTCAGTAAATTCATAGAAAGAGGCCTTCTGTGCAGAACAATCTTTTGTTCTTCCAGTAGCGTTTTCACTGAAAGACAAGAACGATTGTTCATTCTTATCATCTACTAACTGACAGTTTTGTCTACTAGAATAAGCACCGTCACACCTGACTTTTTCAACATGAGGAAGGTATTTGATCAACCGTTCGAAGACTAGACTATCATGACTTTTCCCATCAGTGATTGAAAACTGATGGATTATACCAGTTTCAACATCGACAGCAATATGTAATTTTAAGTACTCTTTCAGGCTGTTCTCTTTTTGGACTTTGATGTCAAACCACTTGGAGCTGTTAGTAGTACTGAAGCCAGTACTATCAACAGCTATGTTCATATTTCTTTTTCTAAACTCTTTGACAATAAATCGGATCAACTTTCTCAAATAGACCATACTAAGTTTATCTATACCTCTATGTAAGCAGGAATTATAAATTCCTGCGCTCTTAGGAAAATTAGTTATTTTACTATAAAAGGAGCCTAAGCATTTTTAAAGTAAGTTTAGGATATATCATATCTAGTCAAAAGAAATCCAGTCAAAAGAAATAATGATCGCAGTTATTATATTGGAAAAAGGCTTCTTGAATATATGGAATACCGAGGGATACGGATTTGATTTATCTATTAGTCCTCTATGAAACCTTTAGAGGTAGAAAGAGAAGACAAAATTTATATTTAAAATCACAAACATATTTGGAAAGCGATACTTTGAATTAGAGAATATTAAAATCATTTAGAGTCTGAAAAATAAAATCTGTTTTTGATTCAACCGCGTAAAGGATACTGTTTAAAGGGCTTGGAGTATATCTCTTTAAATTTCATTGCTGACCATTAGATTTCATTTAAGGCTTGGTCAACATCTTCAATTATGTCTTCTAAAGCCTCTATCCCTATTGATAAACGTATGAAATCCTCGGTTATACCACCTTCTCTTCGCTGTTTTGGTAATAATTGTGAATGAGTTGTACTCCATGGATGTATCGCTAATGATTTTGCATCCCCAACATTTGCTAAGTGGGAAAAAAGCTCTAAATTTTCTATAAATTTTTTTCCAGCTTTACTTCCCCCTTTTATTCCAAACCCGACCATTCCTCCATAACCATTGTCTAAATACTTCTTTGCTAAATTATGAGTTTCATGAGTTGGTAGTCCTGGATAAGTAACCCATTTTATTTTGGGATGATCTTCAAGGAACTTAGCCACCTCTTTAGCATTCCTTGAATGTTTTTCCATCCTGAGATGCAGAGTTTCTAATCCCTGCAAAAATAAAAATCCATTGAATGGGCTCATACATGGTCCTAGGTCTCGAGTATATCGAGATTTTAACTTCATGATATAGGAAAGCTCATTGAATTCCTCTTGATAATTAATACCACCTCTATACCCTAAGTCAATCTCTGTAAGTTCAGGAAAATCCCCTTCATCCCAGTCAAAGTTTCCAGAATCTACTACTATTCCTCCTATCACGGTTCCATGGCCTCCTATCCATTTAGTTGCTGAATGAGTTATGATATCTGCTCCCCACTTAATTGGATTACATAAATAAGGGGTTGCGAATGTATTATCTATGAAAAGAGGGATATCGTTTTCGTGGGCTACTGATGCGATTTCATCGATATCTAACACGTTTAGCTTAGGATTACCTATGGTTTCACCAAAAACAGCCTTTGTTCTTGAATCGATTGCTTCAGAAAAATTCTGTGGCGATGGTTCAACAAATTCAACGTCTATTTCAAATTTGTTTGAAAAGGTCAGATCGAATAAGGTAACTGTTCCACCATATAATGTTTTAGATGCGACAATCTTATCGCCAGGACCAGCGATCGTAAGCAAAGCTAAAGTGTTCGCTGATTGGCCTGAGGCAGTGGCAGCAGCAGCTATCCCTCCCTCAAGAGCTGCTAATCTCTTTTCTAATATCTCATAGGTTGGATTAGTAAAACGGCTATAGATCTGACCTGGAAATTCAGGAGATTCCAAACCAAACAGTTCGGCCGCTTGTTCAGTACTTTCAAATGTGTAAGCTACCGTAGGATAGATAGGTGGCGCTCTTGCCCGAGTAGAGGGATCCGGCTTTTGACCTGCGTGCAGTGCCTTTGTTTCAGGTCTATAATCTTCTTTTGACATTTTTATTCGACCTCATTTACATTTTTTACTTCTAAAAGCAAAACGATTATATAAATATTTTCTATTTTATTAAATTGTTGATATTAGAATAATATCTCTTCGTACATTATTCGAATAGAGAAATATAATTCAATTAGGAATGGTTGGATAAGTTGATTCATCTAAATATCCATATAATAGTCTCTCTATTTAATGTTTCACTTCAGGACAAGTTTCCCTATACTTAAATTAAAAGGTGAATAAGATGGGCAAAAAGAAAATCGGTTTTCAAGGGATTAAAGGATGCAATAGTTCGGTTGCCGCAAAAAAGTACACAAAATCAATGGATCAAGTGGGCTTTAGAACATTTAAAGAGATATTTAAAGAATTAGAAAAGAACAATCTCACATTAGGAATTCTTCCAGTGGAAAATTCATTAACTGGTGGAGTAATAGAAGTGAATAAACTTCTGATAAAAAAGGATGTTAAAATTGTAGGCGAATTAAAATTACCAATAACTTATGCTTTACTCTCCTACGAAGACAGAACAATTGAAGAGATGGATAAAGTCTTCTCTCATCCCCAAGCCTTGAGCCAGTGCTCTCATTTTTTGTCAAATCACGATTTAGAAGTTATACCACATTTTGATACAGCTGGAGCAGCCAAAATGCTTGCTGAAGAAGAAAAGAGAAAAGCGTGTGCTATCGCAAGAACGGAATGTTCTGATTTATTCAATTTACATCAGATCACTAATGAAATAGAAAATAATGATGAAAATAAGACCAGATTTGTAATTATAAGTAAAAGTGGTGAACAGAAAGGAGATAAAGCTTCAGTTGTATTTTCGGTTCCTCATAAACCAGGAAGTCTACAACGAATACTCAAAGTATTTGAAGATCATAATATCAATCTAACTCGTATAGAGTCAGTGCCAATCACAAATCAATCATGGAAATACTATTTTTTCTTAGATTTTGAATTGAAAGATGAAAGGCAACAAAATTTCCAGCTAATAGTAAATATATTGGAAAAAAAAGTAAATTATTTTAACTCTCTTGGCTGCTATTATGCCCACAAATGACTAAAAATCAGTGACTCTTTACTAGTCTAGTTGTGATATAATATGAATTCGACGACTGATACAAAAACGAACGTAATGTCCCACCAATATATATTTACCTATAGAGTTATGTTGGATGAGATGAGAAACATTTTTACGTATATAAAAAGGAAGCCACCGGTGGGATTTGAACCCACGACCTGCTGATTACAAGTCAGCCGCTCTGCCGGCCTAAGCTACGGTGGCGAGTGGAACGAGTAGATTCCAAGATATTTATAGTGGAACCTTTTTTATTCAATAAACCCCAAATGGTACCCCAAAATAAGATTTTTGGTTAACTCCAAGCAGATCCTTAGAATATCAAATGACGAAATCAGTAAGACAATTATTTAAATGTAATACTTAATTAAAAAATCCATCATGTTTTAGATATTGATAATCACTTCGGGAAAATATTTATATATCTCGGACACATGTAGTATAATGTCCTACAATAAGGGGATATTAGTAAGACAATACGGAATACTCGTAAGACAAAACTTGTTCAGAAGGTGTTCGAAGGATGGAAAAAAAGATCTCTCTGCGGGTGTCAGACGAAGACCTTGAAGTCATCGATTCATTCATAGCAAGACATGACTTCAGTAATCGATCTGAATTTTTGAGAGAGGCAGCTTTAGAGTATATAGAGCGTTATGAACCACCTGTCGGACAGGAAGAAGTACCTCAAAGGATCACATTGCCTAAACAGATCAAAAATAACATACATTATCTGATCAATGTTGGTCATTACAACGACTGGCAGGATGCAGTTCATGAATTAGTTAGAGAGGGATTACTTAGTGAAGACATCGAAAAACTGAAAAAGCAATATGATACAGTAGGGGAATTGAGCAGTAAAGTGGAGTCTTTTAAGAGGATGGCGGAAGAAGAGTATATGAAAAGATGATCCCGTTATTGTAGGTGGAACATACGACCCCCTAATATCGGAGGATTAATAGATGGAAGATAAGAACCCCGAATACCCTGGACCTGATGAAGAATTTATAAGTGAAACGGCAGAACAAGTACTAGACTCTCTATTGTATGATGCAAACATCTTCGTTGTAGGTGTTGGCGGATGTGGATGCAACGCTGTTGAATATATAACGGATCAAGAAATGGAAAGTGTAAAAACAATAGCGATAAACACAGATGAAAGAGTCCTAGGAAGCCTAAATGCAGATAAACAGATGCTAATAGGTAAAGAAGTAACCGATGGGAAAGGAGCTAATGGAGATCCTTCAGTAGGAAGGAGAGCCGCTGAGCAGAGTGAAGGCCAAATATTGAAAGCTATAGATGACGCGGATATGATCGTTTTAGTAGCCGGCGTCGGTGGAGGAACCGGTGGAGGAGCTTCTAAAGTGATAGCGGATATTGCTAGAAGAAATGGAAAGATGGTAGTTACTTATGCTGTGATGCCATTTACAGTCGAGAAGACGAGATACGAAGTTGCCGAAAACACTCTAGAGAATATATCACAGAGGAGTCATGCAACTACTGTTTTCGAAAACGATGAAACCCTGGTAAGAAGTGATGAAAAAGCTAGTGATGGATTTGGTATGGCTGACAGGATGCTTCATAGACTTGTAAAAAAACTGAAGATGAGCTATATTAGAGAATTTTTCGAAGAAATTGGATTAGACGCTGTTGGGTTATCTGAAAGCGTTGCCGATTTTGAAGAAGAAGAAAAAGAGAAAAAACCACAAGACCTTCCTGTACTTGAAGCATTAAAATACGTGAGTGAAAGTGACGAGGAAAAAAAGGAACCCAAACTAGATAATACGCTAGAAAGTTACACTCCCTAAAAGTTCTGAAAAAACTTTTATTTCTTCTCTTTTTTAAATATTATTGTTTAATAATTCATAGGTCTTATCGAATTGGATCTTTCACTTTCTTTAGAATAAAATAGAAAATTTTTCCCTCGATATATGTTATCGATTGCTCAAGGAAGTTTCTTCTGTGCTCATTACCTCGATACTATCGGGATCTCTTTCCCACTCTTCATCAACATATTCTGTTTCGACAATAGTCGATATACCACCTCTAACATTCCAATCTCCTCTAACTTTCATATACCTAGGTTCTATACGCTCTACGAGATCTTTTAAGATTTTATTAGTTGCGGTTTCATGATATATCTCTTTATCTCGATAACTCACAAAATAAAATTTTAAAGATTTCAATTCTATCAGATATTCATTAGGGATATAGGTGATAGAGATAGTTGCAAAATCTGGTTGTTTGGGCTTATCAGGGCAAAGACATGTAAATTCTGGACTGACGATCTTGATTTTATAATCTTTTTCTTTAAACTTGTTTTTGATTGTTTTCAATTTCATCTTATCACATAAGGTAAAAAAAGCAGTATAATTAATTCTTTCTTTTACAAAAACATTCCTCGCATGCTTCACCATTTGCTACTCTCAAAGTTTATATATGGGTACTAATATTTAGAAATCCTTCCTATTCAGTTCATTGTATATTGGAGTGATCATGTATGAAAACAGCATTAGTCGCATTGGGTGGAAATTCACTAAAAAAACCAGAAGATGAAGGGACTGCAGAAGAACAGTTTGAGATGATGGATAAAACATGTGATTTATTAGCTGAAATGATCAAAGGTGGTTATGATCTTGTTTTGACACATGGAAATGGTCCTCAGGTAGGAAATATTTTAATCCAAAATGAAAATGCTTCTGATATTGTACCTCCGATGCCATTAGATATTTGTGTAGCCCAATCCCAGGGTCAGATAGGATATATGTTTCAACAAACTTTGAAAAAAAAACTAGCTGAAAAAGGTGTAAATAGAAGTGTTTCTAGTATAATTACCCAAGTAGAAGTGGATAAAGATGATCCCGCTTTTGATGAACCCTCAAAATACGTTGGCCCCATCTATTCTCAAGAGGAAGCTGAAAAACTGAAAAAGGACAAAGATTGGAATATAAAAAAAACAGCTACTGGAGATTATCGCAGAGTTGTTCCATCTCCACGACCTAAAAAGATTATCGAATCGGAGACCATAGAAGAACTAGTTTTTAGTGAAAAAAATAATCACATTGTGATCTGTTCGGGCGGCGGAGGAGTCCCCGTGATATCTGAAAACAACAAATTGAAAGGAGTTGAAGGAGTGATCGATAAAGATAGGGCAAGTTCTGTTCTCGCTACAGACATAGATGAAGAATTTCTCATAATGCTGACGAATGTGGATAACGTGTATATAAATTACAACAAAAAGGATGAGAAAAAACTAGATTCTTTGACTGTGAATGAAGCTAAAAAGTATCTCGAAGAAGGTCAATTCCCTTCAGGTAGTATGGGACCCAAGATAGAAGCTTCGATCTATTTTTTGGAAAATGGAGGACAAAAAGTACTTATCACAAGTCCTGAAAATTTAAACGAAGCATTAAAAAAGAAATCAGGTACTTACATATATCCTGAGTGAAAAAGATGACCGGAGCAGATCGGGTCAATTGCCTATCTGAATCTGTGATTAGGGAGATGACTAGGAAGGCAAAAAAACACGGAGCTATCAACTTATCTCAAGGTTATCCAGATTTTCCTATTAGTGATGAAGTAATAAAAGAAGCAAAAAGGGCAATAGATCAGGATATGAACCAATATTCCATCACATGGGGTTTGGAGGAATTGAGAAAAAAAGTTTCTGAAAAGTTAAAATCTTTTAACGATTTGGGTTATGATCCTACATATGAAATCACTATTACTTGTGGTTCTAGCGAAGCTATGATGTCGAGTAGTCTTGGTCTAATAAACAATGATGATGAGATTTTAGTTTTTCAACCATTTTATGAAAATTATGTTCCCGCTATCACAATGGCCTCTGGAAAACCAAAATTTACCACAATAGATGAAGATTTAGGTATAGATGAAGAGGATATCAAAAAAAAGGTATCTAAGAACACGAAGATGATTGTACTGAACACTCCTCATAATCCTTCAGGGAAGGTTTTTGGAAAAGATGATTTAAAATTTATCAGAGACATCTGTGTCGATAATGATATCTTATTGATAAGTGATGAGATATATGAAAAGATGGTTTATGAAGGAGAGCATATCTCACCTGCAACTCTTCCAGATATGAAGGAAAGAACGATCACTATAGGAGGATTTTCAAAGATATACTCAGTTACAGGGTGGAGAGTAGGTTATGCTGCAACGACTGAAAAATTGATGAAGCCTATCCGCAAAGTTCACGATTATACGACAGTTTGTGCTCCGACACCATTCCAAAAGGCAGCTATACGAGCATTGAATCTATCCTCAGATTATTACGAAGAGATGCTCGACTACTATAAAAGAGGTAGAGAAATAGTTTTTGAGGGATTGATCGATACTAGGATGAAACCAGTAAAACCTGAGGGAGCTTATTACATGTTAGCAAGTATAGAGAATTACGATATGACAGATAAAGAATTCGTTCACTGGCTTGTCAAAGATAAAGGTGTTGCAGTTGTTCCTGGATCATCATTCTATTCTGAAGGTGGAGAGGATCTGGTTAGATTCTGTTTCTCTCAAGAGATCGATCTATTAAAAGAGGCTATGAAGAGAATTGAAGAATAGATTTTTCACTCTAAGATGTCACCTGGTTTTCTAAATTCTCCACTCCAATAAAGAACTGAATTTTCTCTATCCATCTTTTTAGATTTCCAAGATTTCAATACTTTCCCGATGAACCAATAATGGTCTCCTGTTTCGATCTTCTTCTCGAGTTCACATTCAAAAGATAATGGACATTCCTTTACAGTGGGTATTACAGTTTTTCCACTTTGATCTTTTGAAAGACCAAATTTTTTGAACTTATCTACATCCTTTCCCGTTGTACTTCCGCATCCTTTTATCTCTTCTAACATCTGTTCGTTAGGAACATTTACAGTGAATTGCTCCTTCTCATCTATTAAGGAAAAAGAATGTCTCTCTGGGGCTATACCTACTCCTATCATCGGAGGGTCAAAAGAAAATACATGGGTAAGAGCAACCGTTATAAGATTTGATTTATTCCCTGCTCCACAGCCAACTAAAACAGTTGGAAATGGAGGTAAAAAGCGAATTCCGTCCTTGGGTGGCAATTCTTCTTTCATGTTTACAGATATACAATAGGCCTAATAATTCTTCTCCTGAATCATTCCTACCTTAAAAGATTTATATATCAATTGTACCTAAGAGAAAATATGATTGAAAGACCGCGTGGAACGAGAGACCTGAAACCAGAGATTATGGAATCAAGACGATGGTTAGAGAGCAAACTTAGAGAAAAAGCTGAGAGTTATGGATACAGAGAAGTATTGACCCCTACATTTGAGCATACAGACCTTTTTCTTGAAAAATCAGGCCCCTCAATAGTGGAAGAGATTTACTCTTTTAAAGATAAAGGAGGAAGAAAGATAGCTTTGAGACCAGAGTTCACCGCTTCAGTTATGAGGATGTTTTCGCAGTGTCTTAGAGAAGAACCCAAACCTCTAAAATTATACTATTTTGGATCCGCTTTTAGATACGAAAGACCACAATCAGGAAGATACAGGGAATTCTGGCATTTTGGAACCGAATTGATAGGTGCAGGATCACCTAAAGCCGATGCAGAGAACATCGCTCTAGCTTTTAACTCTATAAAAGAATCAGGTTTAGAAGAAATGGAGATGAGAATTTCTCACCTTCAGATATTAGAGGATTATTTAAGATCTCATGATATCTCAAGGGAAGATAGGGAAGAGATCTACCATATAATAGATAAACAAGAGGAAAATGAGGAATTATTAAATAAGTTCGATCTTGACGAGATTTTTTTTGAATTATTAGATGCTCCCTTTGAAAGCATCCCTGACCTTATCGGAGAAACTGAAGCTTACAAGTATCTAAAAGAAGTGTTGGATTACCTTTCTTATTATGGAATCACAGGAAAAGATTTTGAAATAGACTTAAGGACTGTAAGGGGTTTGGATTACTACACAGGTGTTGTTTTTGAGATCGATGCAGAAAAATTAGGTGCTGAAAAACAGATATGTGGTGGTGGAGATTATAACCTAGGAGATCTATTTGGTATAGATATATCTTCTAAAGGGTTTGCAATAGGTTTTGATAGACTTCATCTTGCGTTGGAAAAAGAGAAAGAATTAGCCGGTTCAAAAAGGAAGGGTTGTTATATCATACCAATAGGTGAAGAGAGTCAAGAGTATGCATACGATGTGTTGTTTGATCTAAGAGCTGAAAAAATCAAAACAGACATAGATCTAAAAGATCGAAATATAGGTAAAGCTTTAGGATTCGCTGATAAGACAGAATTCAAGTATTCATTACTTATCGGAGAAGATGAAGTAAAAAACAAAAAGGTCGCTTTAAAGGATATGGATACAGGTGAACAGATCCAAATCGATAAAGATAAAATAGTAGATGAGGTCAAGTCTGATGGTTGATTTAAGTACTAAATATCTCACTGGTCGCGTCAATAAAATAGTTCTGATATTGGCGATCTTAACGATTATTTATACTTCTAGTCTTTTTGTGGCTCCATTGACACTAGAGTCAGGTACAGTTGAGGAACTAGATGGAGCTGCTAATAGAGTGGTTTATAGAGAAGAATGGGATGAATTACATATGTATCATCGAGCTATATATTATTTTGGTGATTTTAATTGTCATCAAAAACATTATCGATCTTATAGTTTGGGAGGAAATCAGATGCCAGTTTGTTCAAGAGATGTAGGCATCTTTGTGGGGGCTAGTATTGGCCTATTATTGATGAGTTTTGCCCGAGGTGCAAAAGATTACAAAGATATATTGATCGAAAACATGAATTTAGATCCTACTATGTCAGATGATAAGAAAGTAGTGATCTTATTGATAATTGGAGCAATTCTAGCTTTGCCTCTTATTCTCGATGGGAGCATACAGATGGTAACTGATTATGAGAGTTTTAATGAATTTAGAACTTTTACAGGTCTTCTTTTTGGATTTGGATTTTCTGTCTTCGTATCCTCCTTGCTCCTTTCATTACCTATAGTTGAGAGATATGATGAAACTCATCAATAAAAGATGCGAATATTAGAGGAAATGTAAGGCAAAGCTTAAATACGAATTACTAACTCCCAAGCGTGAGGAATTACGATGACTCACTGGCAAGGTAAATCCAAACGTAAGATAACAGGCGGAAAAAGAGTATATCATCGAAAAAAAAGAAAGTTCGAGATCAGCAGCGATTATGAATTTCCAGTGATAGCTGAAGATAGGAGAAAAATTATAAAATCTAGAGGTGGAAATCATAAAGTCCGAGTGGTCGGATCGGAGAGAGCTAATGTAGCTGACCACAACGGAAATGTAGAGGAACTAGAGATCAAGAACGTAAGTGAAAATCCAGCCAATCCTAACTACGTTCAGAGAAATATATTGACTAAGGGCGCTATAATCGAAACAGAAAAGGGCAAAGCTAAAATAACATCACGACCTGGTCAAAATGGAGTAATAAATGCTGTTCTGATCGAGGATTGAGATGGTTAGGAAAGAGAGAAAAACCTGGATAATTTATCCAGAATATTTCGATAAGACTCGTTCGAGATCTGAAAGCCGAAAAGTACCTATAGATATGGCTATCGACTCTCCAAAAATAGAAGATTTAGGGGAAATTTTTGACGAAATGGACATCCCCAATCGGATTGAAGAGCATCAGCACCATCCATCAAATTGGTTTAAAAAGAAAGGAAGAATTATCATTCCCAAGCAAAAAGGCAGCAAACTGGACCTTTTAAAAAAAGTTGGGAAGAAGTTGAAAAACTCACGAAAATAAAATATCATGGGGTTTCTCTTTTTATTCTCAAATAATCAACACCTTCATCTTTGATTTTAGCGTAAAGAAAACTTTTTCTTACACTATGTGCTACCCTTACAGCTCTACTCACCTGATACCACTCACATTCATAGTTCTCATCGACGGGCTGAACTATATACTCAGCGTGAGTATTATCTGGTTTATCATCATAGACTCTAAAAGGAGCACCATATTTAAATCCAGTTTTTGGGATCAAACTTCTCTCTCTCATATCTTTATAAACCTTGTATTCGACCTCAAATTTTTCTATTCTTTTTTTGTACATGGCTTTCAACTCATCAGCTTCCACTTCTTCATCGGTTTCTATACGCCTGACTTTCAACGAACTTTTTTCTGTAAGATATAGTGTTTCATAGGTCGATAATCTGAGAGTTTCGTTGTCTTTAAACCCGTAAAACTGTTCATCGTGTAGCGATTGAAAATCCTCTTTTACTATAGTTTTATCTCCAAATAGGACTCCTTCGAGGGGGTTTTTTATTTTTTGACCTACCTCTCCCTTTAAGTCAATCGTCGAAAATAAGTAATAAGTGATATCACCTTCTTCATCTACTAAAGCTGTCATCATGGTTTTATTCAAATTTGAGATCTTGTTTTTATCTTCTATTATTTTATTGATCTTAAAGATGTCATTTTCTCTATATGAGCACAACCAATACTTTGTAGGAGTCTTGCTAGGTCCTCCTCCTCTTGGAAAAATCCTAAAAGATGCGGGATCAGATGCTTTTTTCAGTACATATCCCCTTCTCCTCATATCTTTGTATGGGAGGTACTCTCTATGAAAATCGTCTTCTGGAATCTTTCCTATTATATCTTCTTTTTCTAATGGATCTCCTGATCCGTCTTCAATTTCGAGCCGGTCAGTTTCTAAAAGATATAAACCTTCGTACAGATCAAGTTCTAACCCATTGTTAGAAAGAGGTTTTCCGAAGTACCCTTTATTGTAAAGGCGGTTGCCTTTTTTTCCGTCTCGAACCAAAATTTTATCGTTTTTTAGTTCTCCTGTCAAGTATGATCACTCAATGTTAAGGAAAGGAATTATAAAAGTATGTTCTTTATCGATAGATGATGTCAACTAAATTCCTCGTTATATCTGATATCCACGGTAACGAAAGAAGTTTAAATAAAATTAAAGCTTGTTATCATAAGTATGATCCTGATTTTTCCGTGATCTGTGGAGATATAACTAATTTTGGTCCATTTCAAGATGCAGTTAAAATATTGGAAAGAATCCCTACGGATATAATAGGGATAATAGGTAACTGTGATCCAAACAGTGTGATCCAAGCTTATGAAGAAGTGGAAGAAGAATATATTGAATTAAAACTGACGGAAAAAGAGGGATTAGATTTCATTGGATTATCTGGTTCCTCATATTCTGATGACAAACTCAAAACCTTTGAAAAGAGAGCGGGATCCGCTGATGTGTTTGTCTTACATCAACCTCCTTACAATACATTAGATAAAACTTCAAAAGGAAAACACATAGGAGATAAATATCTAAGAACTATCATTCAGAATAAGGAACCAAAATTGGTTCTTTCCGGTCATGTACATGAGAGTAGAGGGATTGTAGAAAAAGAGGAGACTATGTTTATGAATCCGGGACCTGCAATGGAAGATAAACTAGGTTTGGTAAAAATAAAACAGAATAAGTTAATACCTAAATTAATTTAGTATCTATTTAAAATATGTTTTTTCATTATAAGAGAAAAACTCTTATTAATGTTTTAACTAATTTAATAAAATATAAACAATTACTGTTTAATGGTTTTCATATTAGCTAAATAATGGTTATTCGGTTTTTTTCCAAACCATCTTTAAAGGAAAAACATTATTTTTTATTGTTTTGCGTTATAGCCTAACAAATATTCATAATAAGTTAATAATGGTCTTGCATTATATTTGATTAACCAATAACTTCTCTAAAAGGAAGATTATAACTGTGTCGTAATAAATAATATGATTTACGACATCTTACTTATTTATATATAAAGCTTACGTCGTATTAGTTATGTTTTCCGACATCCTTCTTTTTCTATATTTAAGTGTTTCGTCATTTGTTCCGATCTAAAGGTAAGAAGCCGGAAGTTTACCTTTTTTCCTCCTTAGAGGGTACATTCCGCGTCTAAAAAATACTAAAGTATCGACTTTTTGGATTTTCCCTTAGTTTTTCTAATTTTTTGCACAATCATAAATGATACAGTTGCTTAATTAGTTTAAGTTTAAACAAAATTAACTAAAATTTTAATACTATATGTAAAATATGGTTTTCTGATATTTTCGAATAACCATGATTTTAAAATTTATTTTATAGGTTTAGTATTTGCATGAACATCTTTATTAATTTAGACTTGATGCAAAAACAATTATGGGTTTTTTCAAATGAAAATCAACTTCCATTTTTCACCTAATATTACCAATCTAGTTTCTTCTTCATCGCAAGTTCGCCCTAATAATTTCCATATACTTCCATCGAGGAGAAGGCCGTCTTTTTCTAACATTTCTTTTAATTCTTTAGCAGTATATATCTAATGAAACAGATAGCCCGGGGCGGATTCGAACCGCCGTCACAGGCTCCAAAGGCCCATATGATTGACCGCTACACCACCGGGCTATTGCGTATCAAGAGTGCGGTGGTAACTAGGAATTTCTAATTCCTAAGCACCACCGGGTTATAGGGTATTAGCACTTTAGAGAAAAAGAAAAAATATATAATTGTTTTCACCAAAAGGTCGAGAAAATCAATAGAGTGAGGATCAATTGAAAACTAAAACTGATTATGATAGCATATGGTAAAGTTTTCAACATAGTCTCTGCTATAGCATTCATCCTTTCTGTATTTATTGTACCCATCAGCTCTATATCTTTGATAGTATCAGTTTCAGCAGCTACTTCAACTGGTTCAAGATCTTTTTTAGCCTCTTCGATGAGTTTCCTCAGATCTTTAACTAATTTATGATCAGATACATCCTCACCCAGCGGGTAATGACTGCGAAACAAAGTATTTACCTCATGGGTATCAGAGGTGTGAACTTCAGCTACATCAACTAAATCATCTATACCTTCAATTATCTTTCCTCTGAAGCCGGGAGCCATATTATTTCCATCGATTAGTATCTGACAGTTTAACTGATCTTCAACCTCTAAGAGGGCAACTTTAACACCTTCATCAGCAATACCACTATTTTTATATTCTTTTTTGGTAGAAATACCTAATCTTAGATCGTGTTTATCTAAGGTCTTGATATCTTTCAGAACTTTAAATGATTTTTTAATTATTCTTCGAGCCTTTTTACTGGGATAGAAAACGTTACTGACTCTTCTAGTACCACAATTATGAGAATCTATCACACCTATGTTTTTGATACCGAGAGATTCGCCTTTAAGAGAAATAATCTTATCTACAGAAGCATGAATATCTTCTGCAGGTTCTGGGTAGAAAGATAAACTAGTTAGCACATTGTCTCCAAAACATTGAGCACCCACTATACCTCCTTCATTTTTTTGGATATATTTACTAGCTTTTTTGTGATATTTAAGATCATCAAAATCCTTTTTTATAGAATTAACCAATATTTCACAATCTTTTTCTCTCACAGGATTGATGGAATGATTTGAAGGCGAGTGAAAAGTAAACACATAAGGATATTCTTTTATATTTTTAGATAATATTTCTGGTAATCGAGATCCTCCAACCCCTTTTAATGGTCCGGGATGGAAACCAGGGAGAACAAATAGAGCCTTATCTTGTTTATCCTTTTTCTTTCTAAATGAAAAAAATTTGTATTCTATGTCACCTTCGATTGAATTATTACTAAAGAACTCCTCTAATTCTTTTCTACCCTCTAGGTCCCCATTAACCGATTTTATGATCATATTGCCAACTTTCATCGTGGGAGTTCCTAAATCTTTTTCGAAAGGTCTATTGATATATTTTATCAATATAAGCACTATTATTGATCCAATAAATATCGTTATCAAATAAGCCGAGATGTTTCTAATATTTAAATCGTAAAATATCTGAAAAAACGGTATAGGTAACAAAGATTGAAGGATACTTGGCATATATGATTTTTTAGGATCATGTTGAAAATTCCCAGTATTGCTTAAAAATCTGAAGGAAATAGGAAATGCTATCGCCAACATGATCGCCTGATCTATCGGTATGTTCAATATCACTACTAACATAAAAGTGATAACCGTTGAGGTCAGAGAAATCAATGCTATTATTCCGGACTGTCTGTAATTCATACCGCAATTAAATAATTTGAAAAAGGGTAAAATGAAAACAGAAAGAATCGTTGGAATTAGAAATACGCTAACAGCGGCGATAATTGATCCAACTTCAATAGTTGGGAAAAAAAATACAGATATTAGGGTAAGTGTTACCATACCTATAATTTGAACTGATAACTTGGGTAATCTAAAAAACAATGATCGAACTTCTCTTTCTGATAACATTAATTTGTTTTCCATATCTAATCTTCTTTTATAGCTTCAATAAGATCTTTAATCCTACTGCTCAAGTTAGAGGACTCTTCTAATACGGTCCCAGTAACTATGATATCGGCTCCGGCTTCTACTCTAGCACGCGCTTGCTCTGCATACCGAATACCTCCTCCAACTACTAAAGGTATGTCTAGATTTTCTTTACAGGTCTTGATCATTTCTAGCGGGACTGGATCGGAGGCTCCCGAGCCCGCTTCTAAATAAAATAGCTCCATTCCAAGATATTGTGCAGCCAGCCCAAAATTCAATGCAACTTCTGGCTCATCTCTTGGAATAAGATCAGCTTGACCAACTTCACCTACAGTCATTCCTGGTTCTACTACTACATATCCCATCGGAATTGGCTCGATACCCATTTTTTTTATAAAAGGGGCACCAGCTACTTGTTCTCCAATCACTCTATTTAAATCTCTTGAGTTCAACATACTCATGAAATAGATAGCATCTACATGAGGTGAGATGGCACCAGCTTCCGTTGGAAAATGAATTACTGGTAATTTTATTTTCTTTTTAATTGCCTTTACAGTTTTTGATAAATTTTCTTGAGTTATTCCGGTAGAACCTCCGACCATTATAGCGTCTGTTCCTGTATTTTCAAGAGCCTTTGCTATTTTCGCAGCGGTTTTAGGGCTCTGCTCATCGGGATCTATTAGACCCATGTGTAATGTTTCAGTATCCATCATATTTAGTAAACTTTCTAATACCTTCATGTTAAACCTCCAATTAGGAAAGCAATGAGCGCTACAACCATCGCCACCTTTATGAATTTTTGTGATTTAGCTGGTGATTTAAGTAATAAAAGGGAGTATATAAATATTCCATTTGCTAAGAGGACTACGATCAAATAATAAATAGAGAAAAGTCCTAAAATGAAAGGAATTGGCGAAAAAATCACACCTAAGACAATAAATGAAACTGCGGTATATTCTGCTTTTTTTGGTCCTACTATCATAGGAAAAGTTTTTCTGTCTAGGTCTCCTTCTAGATCCTGTATGTCTTTGATTATTTCTCTTCCTCCAGTAGCGAAAAAAGCTAGCAATCCAAGTAAGGCTGGAAGTTCTAATTCACCATAAATCGAACCACCAAATAAAAAGACCATGCCTGTCAAGAGAGATATGATAAGATTCCCTACTAATCCCTGTTTTTTGAATTTGACTTCATACATGATCATTAATATTACAGCCAAGATAACGATAATTTGAGGTAGCCATGGGTCTAATAAAAAAGACAAAATCAACCCTATTGCGAATAGAATTCCAGAAAAAACAATGGTTTTCTCAGGAGTTATATCTCCTGAAGGTATCGGTCTCTCAGGATGATTTATTTCATCAGTTTCCCTGTCCATATAATCATTAAGGCTGTTTCCTGCTGCAGTATAAAAGAAAACTATGCTCATGCCGAGCACTGTGATATAAAGAATATCCTGCTCTAGAAATCCTAGTCCAAACAGAGTTATCATTACAATAGGGATGCTGAAAGAAGATATCAAACAATTTACTGGTCTAATCAGTTTTAATAAGGGTCTCATTTATGACTCAATTTATGAAAGTCAGAGTTACTTTTATATCTTTGGTGAATCTGAAACTCTAAATCAACAGTAAGACTTTAATACATGATATAATTTTGGTTATTGCGAATTGCCCTGGTAGTGTAGTGGCCCATCATGTGGCCCTGTCGAGGCTGCGACGCGGGTTCAAATCCCGTCCGGGGCGCTCTTCTTTTTAAATATAGAGTTCAGTTCCCTATCGAATTTTCCGGTACTATACGAACCGTCTCATGTAAAAAATAATTTAAACTAAATCCTCAATCAATAAAACACAATTCCATTCCAAAAAAACCAAGCCTCTCTACGAACCCCGATTCAAAAAGTTTAAACAGTAAGACAAAACCTGATTTTATCCACCTCTAGGTGCGTGAAAATGTTATTCGACGAAACAGTAGTCGAATCAATCGCTGGATCGATGCCAGTTTGGGCCGCCGTCCTAATGGTCTTCATCTCATACCTTGGAAGCATATACCTTATTCTTCCCTCAACCATAATAGTTTATTTTCGAAAAACTAGCTGGCAAACCGGTACTTGGTTGGGGGCTATACTAGGAGGCTATGGAACATTTACCGCAATCAAACCCTTCTTTGAAATCCCTAGACCTATAGCAAAAAACGTTTCGACACCGCTTGCTGGTCTAGCCCTTCCATTGGGTTTCGAACAGTTGCACCGATTCGCTGTCGAGCTCACCACTCCAAGCTTTCCCAGTGGTCACGCCACAGCCATGACCGTATTTTTGGGCCTATTCGTTACTGACCTTGACATCGGAACCTTCCGTCGGAGATTAACCCTCGCGATAATTTGGATAGGATCGGTCGGTTTTTCTCGAGTCGCGCTCGGTACCCATTACATCGGCGACATTCTTGGAGGTATTCTAATAGGGATTGTTTTTCTTTGGCTCGTTTTCAAACTCCGGAAAAAGATCGCAATTGAAAAATGGTGGGTTTTAGATCCAGGAGAAGGGATCCTGCTTTTAGCCATTATGCCTGCACTAGCTACCATCGTCGGAGGACGGATAATCGACGGCATCGTTTTGCTCATGGGCATAACTATCACATTTATTGCGCATCGAAGTCTTGACATACGTAACCTCGATTTTCAAGAATTGAAAAACAAAATAGGGCGATAGACTGATTCTCACCATGTGCTCTAGTTTCAAAATTTTTTAAAATTTTAATTATGAGCCTGTCTGAGAAGTAGTGATTTATAAAGACTGATTATATACGATGTTGTTCCTGTTTATTTCCGGTAACTTGTGTTTTGGATTACAAATGTCTTCAATTTGATTATCATCTATAGGTGATCTAGTTATTATGTGCGGGAGATGATGATCGGATGGAGTGAGATGATCGTGATCAGTGTTATAAATCTTTTATTGAATGAGTCCATTCTCAACTGGGCGGCTCGCCTCTGCACAGCGCTCTTCTCATTATTTATTAAATCGTTAAGATATGTTCTTTTAGTCTTCTATTTGCTGGGAAAAGATGAAATGTATGCTTAACAATAGTAATTACTAAAATGTCTTCCCTGATACCAATATATTCACTAGGACATTCAGACTACAGATCTGATACGTTTATGGACCTACTCATAAAGAAAGAAATAGAGGTTTTGATCGACATAAGAAGATATCCAAATTCTGATATATACACTTATTTTAGTAAGGATGATCTGAAAAACGATCTGAAATTAGCTGATATAAAATACGTTTGGAAAGGGGAAGAACTAGGCGGATACAGGGAAGAAATGATGGAAGAAGATCCTTTAAATGATGCATGGGATTATTCGGGATACAGAGCCTATGCGGGTCATGCTTTTTCTACAGAATTTCAAGACTCTTTAGAAACCTTGCTCGATCTATCGGATAAAAAACAAATAGCGATAATGTGCGCAGAAACAAATTACAAGAAATGTTATAGGAGGATACTTTGTGATTGGTTACTAGCCAAAGAAAAAAAGGTTATCCATATTATGGAAAATAAGGAGATAGAGCATGAATTTACCGATTTCGCTATCATCCATGACGACAAAGTTGTTTATCCTAAAAAATTTTAGGACATCAATTTTTTTCTTTTTTCATCGATACGATCAGCAAGATCGGAGGATAAATTTTCCAAGATAGCTTCACCGGCTTTTTTTGAAGCCTTTCTTGGATCTCCAAGGACGCCATTATCTGTATAATGCTTAAGCCCTTCTGTAAACAAGGAAGTCTCATCTAAACTTCCTTCATAGCCCTTCTGTAATCTTTCTTCATCAACATATCCCTCATTTATAGCCAACAAAACTGAAGTTTCTGTAGCACCAGCATGAATTGCTTTTTCATCATATTCTATACCTGATTCTTTCAATGATTCTTGCATCACTTCTGTATTTCTATCTAGATCGGAAACAAGTAAGATCTTTGCTTCATTTAATTTTTTAGATATTTTTGGAGCAATAGCATCTGTAGGGGCAAAATTCCCCCCGTGAAAAGGGGCGAGAGCGATGAAGTCAACTCCATGTTTCTCTAAGGAGAGACAATATTCTTCCAAAATTCCCATAAAAAGCTCAGATGAAAATGAAATTGTGCCTGGAAAATCCATATGATGGTTTGAAACACCTGGTCTGATGGTAGGAGCGACCAAAACATATTCAAGCTTTTGAGCTATCCTTTTACCTAACTCATCAGAGATTATTGTATCGGTATTAAGAGGCATGTGAGGACCGTGCTGTTCAAAAGATCCCATCATTATCAGAGCTGTATCTTTCCCTTTTTCTATGGCCTCTTCTACTTCCTTCCAACTCATCATTTTCATCTCAAGTCCACTCTTACGATTCATGATACCCATATAAGATAAGCAATGAAAAAGTCTATTGAATATCCTCTTTGCTTACATTTTCTTCTTTTTTCTTCAGATGTTCCCGAAATTTGAGATCTTCATATCGAAGATGCTCCATAAACCAATCAATAATATATTTGTTTATTTTTTCGGCCATATCATCCTTATAGCCCTCTTTCTTTACTCTTTTTATCATGTTATCTGTAAAAAGTTTGAACTGTTCATGTTCATCCTTTTGGTATTCTAACAGTGGGAAATTATATTTTGACATATGCTTTTCTTCAGTTTTGAAGTGGTTTTCACTGTAAGAACTGATAAAATCCATTGTTTCTTCTAAATATTCTTCATCAATCGTCTCTTCCTCTGAAAGAATTTTGGATAGTTCATTCATCTTTTCAATAAGTTTTTTATGCTGCTCATCTATCTCATCGATACCTACTTGAGTTTTGAACTCCAACTATAAGGCGAATCAACTATAGGCATTTTTTAACCTCTCTCAACATGATTTAGAAAGAAATACATAAATATTCCTAATAAATATGAATTTTTGAATCACTCTAGATCGATGATACTTAGTGGAACTAACATTTCGTCTTCAGACAAGCCACCGTGATTTCCTATCATCACATGTTCGTCTTCATATTCTAGAGCATCATTGAATATGTAGTTCTCATCCATTATCAGGACATAATCTCCTATCCTCTCTAAAAATTTTGGCTCTGGATCATGTATTCCAAAATAACCTTTTTTGACAAGATCTTTGCTTTCTTTAAGGTCACTAACATCACTGAAATGATCTTCCCAATAATTCACAAAATTATCAGTTTTAGACGGACGAACATAGCAGAATATAGTTCTATTATCTCCACAAAAAGGAACTGTTAAACACTTTTTAAATTCAGGATGATTTTCTAATTGAAAAGCCTTCCTTTCAGAACTGTTGACAAAACCATGGTCTGAGGTGATCAAAATAGAAGTATCGGTATCTTTGATTTGTTCTATGAATTCGCCCAATTTAATACAAATTTTGAGAAATTCATTTGAGGCTGAGGTGCTATTAGTTCCATCGTCATGAGATACTCTATCAAATGCATTCCAGTAAGCTTTAATATATTTCTTTTCATCATTGATCCCTATTATTTTCACTATTTTTTGAAAACAATCCTCTAGAGTCCTATACCCTATTTTTTTATAAGCAGGAGTAAAATGGGAATTGAACTCCGAATCTTTTAATTTTTGAAGAGTTACGTTGTAAAACTGCCTATCTGTTTCTCTACTTTCTAAAAGTGATCTAGAAGGTAATACTGAAGAGATATTGATATCGAACTTTTCAAATGATATATCTGCGAATCTACCTTTAAATGGGAGTATAGTAGTTACCATACCAAATTCTTTCAACCAAGTATACCAACCTGTAACTGTGTGTTGTTGAGGAGGGTAACCAGTATAAAATGTGGGAATAGCAGAGGCTGTTGAAGAAGGGAAAACAGTTTTGAGTTTAGAAAGAAGGTTTTCATAGATAACATTATCTTTCCCTTTTTCTTTAAGGTATTTGTAACCAATCCCATCTAATATGAGAAGTATTATATTTTTTGATGATTTTAAGTTATTATGATCGATATGTGAAAGAGAAGGGTAAGAGGGTTCTAAATCAAAGGTTTTAACCAACGAACTCATCAAGTTAACAATGCTATTTTTTTTATATGTTGGTTTTATCTTCATGATTTTTGCACAGTTTCAAGATATTTATTCAATTCTTTTTCAACCACTTCAACACCTAGTCCAGGAGTTTTTTTAGTCGTTAGCTCCCCGTCAATAAATTTTAGACCTTTAGATAGTTCACCTGGAATCAAAAAATGCCCGTCCAAATCAGCATATTTTACATTATCGCTTGTATTGTACAGGTGAACTGCAGCGCCTAATGAAGATTCCATCTCCAACATGCACCCGACCATCGCATCAACTCCATAATCCTCGATGACTTCTATTATTTTTCTTCCACCAGTGATACCCCCACATTTCATCAATTTTATATTCACCATGTCTGCAATTTCTTCAGAACATATCTTTTCTGCGTTTTCATGGTCTTTCATAGCTTCATCTGCAACGATCGGAAGTTCAGTGGATTCAGTCACTTCTTTCAGACCTTCTAAATCTTTTTCGGCTACCGGTTGTTCTACAAATTCGATATCGTATTTTCTAATCTTCTCACAAAAGGTTTTTGACTCATCTACAGAATAACCCTGATTTGCATCCACCCAAATCTTTATGTCTTCTCCTACAGTTTTTCTCACAGCTCCTATTCTTTCTATATCCTTCTCCATTTCTAGTCCTACTTTTATTTTTAGCGCTTTAAAACCTTGATCGATGTAGTCTTCTGCGTGATCGATCGTTTCTTTTTTATCCATGATACCGATAGTTCTGTCAGTTATTACTCCACTTTCCTTACCATCATATAATTGAAAGACACTATTTCCTGTTAACTTTCCTTTCAGATCATGTAAAGCTATATCTAATCCTGCTAAAGCAGAAGGGTCCTTCGGATTTGTTTTTTTGAAATCCTTCCAAATGTTTTTGATATCAATGTCCTTTCCTATCAATTTATCCTTATAATTCAGCAAACAATCCATCATAGATCCATTTGTTTCATCTGTAACTCCATTAGCAGCGCCGTTTCCCCAACCTATTTTTCCGTCACATTCAACTTTGACAACTACATTTTCAGTTTTAAGTGAAGTTCCAGTTGCTATCTTAAAGGGTTCTGTGTTTTCTATTTCCAAGGGAAATAATTCAATATTTTCAATTTTCATATAACTCCGCCTCTTTTAGAAGAATTAAAAATACAGTAATTAAACTTTTGTTTTGAAGTTAGGATCAAAACATCGTTTCATGTTTCAGATTAGTAGAAAACCTCGATTATCCAGTACATCACTACCATGAGCATAAATAATCACTCTATTGTAATGTAAGCATAGACATAAGTATTTTTTACAGATTTTCTAGTAACCCAGCTAGACTCAAAAAAATCCCTATACATGGAGAGATAATTGACTTTATAGTTTATCATGTTTCAAAAATCTTATAATGTTTGAAATACTTTATAGGAGCAGAGATGAAAGACCAAATACAAGTATTGATGATCGATGATGAACCTGCGATTTTAGAACAGGCTGAAATATACTTAAAGAAAAAAAACGAGAAGATTGAACCGATCACAGCTGAATCTGGTAAAAAGGGATTGGAGATATTATCCGAACAAAGTGTTGACGTGATAGTTTCAGACTATCAGATGCCGGGGATGGATGGTTTGGAACTGCTAAAAAATATCAGAAAAAAGAAAGAATTGGACATACCTTTCATATTATTTACAGGGAGAGGAAGAGAAGAAGTAGCTATGGAAGCTTTGAATTTAGGAGCTGAGAGATATCTAAAAAAGGGTGGCGATCCTAGGACGCAATTCGGTTTATTGAGTGACGCTATTTTACAAGAACATAGGTTATATATGAGAGAAAAAGAACTCGAAAGATCAGAGAGAGAAAAAAGAAGGATATTAGATAGTGCTGCTGAGCATATAATTTATCACGATGAAGAACATAGAATAATATGGGCAAATCAGGCGGCTGCTGATTCAGTAGAGAAAAACCCCCAGGATTTAGAGGGGAAAAAATGTTATAAGGTGTGGGGAGATGAAGAAGCTCCTTGCCAGGATTGTCCGGTCACAAAAGCCCTCAACTCAGGTGAGATCGAAAGGGATGATGTGGAATCTCCTGATGGAAGATACTGGTATATAACAGCGTCTCCAATACTCGACTATGATGGCAATATTGAAGGAGTAGTAGAGGTTTCATTGGATATCACAGATAGAAAAAAACAACTAAATTATTTTAACAGATTATACAAAGAATATGAAATTATTTTTAATAATGTTCAGGAGTGTATATTCCTTGTTGATGTGACGGATGAGGGCGAATTTGAATTCCAAAGATTAAATCAATATGAAGAAGAGACTATAGGCTTAAAAAGTGAAGAAGTTAGGGGCAAAACTCCTGTGGAAGCCGTAGGAAAAAAAACTGGAAAAAAATTTGAAAAAAAATACAAGGAATGCCTCGAAAGAAAAGAGACAATAATCTATGAAGAAGAAGTGGAACTGCCTGCTGGGAAACGAATCGCTCTAACTAAATTAAACCCAGTTATATTTGGTAGTGAAGTGGAAAAAATCGTTGGAATATCTCTAGATATAACAGAAAGAAAGGAGATGGAAAGAGAGATATGGAGACAAAAAAATAGGTTTGAAACTCTTGTATCTAATGCACAAGATGGGATATATATTCGAGATCTTGAGGGAACGATAACATACGTTAATGAGAGATTTGCGGAAATTCATGGTTACGATAAAAAAGAATTGATTGGCTTGACTTCTTGGGATCTTTTACATGAAGATAGTAAGGATGATATTTCAGAAGAAGAATATAATGAAAAACTGATCCAGGAAGACGAACCAGCTGAGATAAAAATAAAAAGAAAAGATGGAGAGATCAGACAGGCACTGATCACTAATTCTATGACTGTAGGAATCAATGGTGAAAAAGAAATTTTTGGAATCGTTAGGGATATAACAGAAAGAAAACAACAGGAAAAAAAATTGAAGCGCAAAAATATGTATCTAGAGCATGTGCCTGAATTTGTTACCATCTTAGATGAAGAAGGTAATATCAAGTACAGAAGTAAAACGTCATCAGAAATCGATGATATTGCTCCTGAAGATATTTTTGGACAGGATGGTTTCAAGTTTGTCCACGCTGATGATAGAGAAAGACTCAAAGAAATTTTTGAAGATGTCTTAGAAAACCCCAAAAAAGAATATAGAACACAACTGAGAGGTAAAACTGCAGAGGGATGGATGTGGTTTGAAGCCAGAGCTGTAAATTATCTCGAGGATCCTGATATTGAAGGTATAATAGTTACTGGTAGAGATATAGATAAATGGAAACAAAAAGAGAAAAAATTGAAACAGAAAGAAGAGTACATCAAATATAGTCCTGATATAACGTTGGTCTTGGATGAGGAGGCTAGAGTTAAATATCAGAGTAACTCAGGTGAGGATCTTATAGGAAAGAAAAAATTAAACTTGATCGGAGTTAAACCTTTTGAAAGAGTACATCCAGACCATAAGGTAAAGATCATGGATTCTTTTGAAAAGGTTTTGGAAAACCCAGACGATATCGACATATCTGAATTCAAATTTGAAACTCAAGAAGGATGGAGATGGTTTGAGACTAGAGCACAAAACTTACTTGATGATCCAAACGTAAACGGTATCATTCTGAATGTGAGAGATATAACTAATCGAAAGAAAACTGAGGAAAAACTTGAGCAAAGGAATGAGAAAATTAAAAAGTTACATCAAAAGGCTACTGAGTTGAATAAATGCAAAGATGAAGTTGAAATATGTGAGCACGTAGTGGAGGCATCTGAAGATATATTAGAATTTGAAGTATGTGGAATAGATTTTGTTGAGAATGGGGAATTTGTGCCGATCTCTCTCTCAACTGAAATAGAGGGAGGATTTATAAGAAGAAAAGTTGAAGAGGCCGGGATAAGTCGGAAGGTATACGAAGATGGAGAAAGTTTATTGGTTGAAGATCGGAGAAATCTTGAATTTTCGAGACCCGTAGTCAGCGATTATCGGTCCTCTATCACGATACCTTTAGATAACGTGGGGATCTATCAAGCCTTATCCACTGAAGTGGGTACTTTTGACGAAAAAGATCTGGAATTGGCAGAGTTACTGGTAAATCATGCTGTTGAGGCTATAAAACGTTTGAGATCTGAGCAAAAATTAAGAGATAGCAAAAGAGTAGTAGAAAAACTGCATGAAGCGAGTGCTGAATTGGAAAGTTGTCAAACTGAAAAACAGGTGTATCAAAAAGCCCTCGAGGCTGCTAAAAACATTTTAGATTTTGACATGTGTGGTTTTGATGCTGTAGAGGGAGATGCTTTCGTTGTTAAGGCATCTACATCAGAAGTTCCTGAAGGAGGATATATTAGTAGGAAAATATCAGAAGGAGGAACGAGTAAGAAAACATATCTGAATCAGAAATCATATTTAATTGATGATCTCTCCTTGGATCAGGACGCAAAACCCGTAAAAAGTGATTATAGATCCTTGATCAGTGTCCCGATCGGTGAATTCGGGATATTTCAGGCCGTATCTACTGAACCAGGTCATTTCGATAAAAGTGATTTGAGGATGAGTCAATTATTAATAGACCATGTGACCGAAGCTTTAAGAAGGCTTGAAAGAAATAAACAAGACGAGATCTTACATTCACTACTTAGACACGATGTTGGAAACAAACTTCAGATAGCGAATGGATATTTTATACTACTTGAAGACTTTGGTAACTTTTCCGAAGAGACAAAAAAAATAATAAGAAAAACTCAAGATGCTATCAATGCTGGTGAAGAAATTATTCAAAAGATCAGAAAACTAAGAAAGATCGAAACCGAAGAAGAGATATATGCAAGAGATGTAAGCAGTGTAATTGATAAAGTAATATCTTTACAAAAAGAGAGGATTAAAGACAGTGGAATAGATATAAAGTTAGATGTGACAGCATGTGAAGTGAAAGCTGGATCTTTATTAGAAGAAGTTTTTATCAATATAATAGAAAACTCGATCACGCATTCTAATTGCACTTTGATTAATATCAAAACTGAAATAAAAAGAGAAGGTTGTATGATCATAATAGAAGATGACGGAATTGGAATAGATGAAGACATGAAGAAAAAGATATTTGAAAGCGGTTCTAGGAAAGGAAAAGAAGCCGGTTCTGGAATAGGGATGTATTTAGTAAAACAGATAGTAGATAGATATGATGGTTATATCGAAGTGGATGATTCTGAACTGTCTGGAGCCAAATTCAATATATACTTAAAAAAATGTGAATGAATTTTAAAAATAAGAAAAAGGTTTTTTGTTTATGATTCTCGATGGCAGAGCCACCAGTCGTAGCACTTGATCTCTCCTTTTTCCTCTTTCTCTTTTCGATCCTTTATCTCTTTTTCACTAGAAGCTGGTGGTATGATCACATCATCTTTAATGAGTTCGTTATTAGGCCAATTAGCAGGTATAGCGACACCTTCTTCCTCAGATTTCTGGAATCCTTTGATCATTCTAATTATCTCATCCATATTTCTCCCAAGTTCAGCGGGATAATAAAGAATAGCTCTAATCGTTGATTCGGGATCGACTATAAACACAGCTCTTACTGTTGCTGTTCCTCCTGTACTGTGGATCAGACCTAATTTATCTGCGACTTCTCCCTTGCCATCAGCGATGATAGGAAATTCAATCTTTTCTCCCATTTTGTCTTCGATCCATTCTGCCCATTTAAGATGACTGTGCACTTGATCAATACTTAAACCGATGAGTTCGGTATTGAGATCTCTAAATTCATCGTATCTTTTTTGGAATGAATAAAATTCGGTCGTACAAACGGGAGTAAAGTCACCGGGATGGGAAAACAGTATGAACCATTTTCCATCAAATTTATCTGGAAGGTCCATTTCGCCATGAGTGGTGTTGACTTTCATCTCTGGAAACTTATCGCCAATCAGAGGCATGCCGTCTTTTTTTTCTTTTTTTTCGCTCATATCTTACACCTCACTTATTTTCGAATTGTAAAGGTAGTTTATATTATTTTCGTATAAGTTTTGGTATTTTTCGTTATTAATTTTGGATTTTTTGATAGATAAATGACATTTTTAGTTGCAAGAATGGCAAAAAATATTAATAACTTCGTCTATTAATAACCAATTGGCGGATAAAATGAGTAAAGAAAAAATAACTTTAGAAGAGTTCGTCGAGAAACTGAACTACGATCTAGAGTGGGAATATGCAGCAGCACTTCAATATGTACAGCACCAAGCAGTAATGTCCGGTGCCGCATACGACAATATAGCTGATGAATTAGCGCTCCATGCTGAAGAAGAATTACAGCATGCCATACAATTAGCTGATCAAATAGATTATCTTGGAGGAACTCCAAGTGTGAATGTACAAGAGATAAAAACGGGAGAAAAAGCAGATAAAATGTTAAAACAAGACCTTGAAGGCGAAAGAGACGCCATCGAAAGATACAAGAAAAGGATTAAACAAGCTGAAGAATTGGATGAATATGCAACGGCTCAGACTCTAAGAGATATTTTAGTTACAGAACAAGAACACGAAATGGACTTGATGGATGCTTTAGATCTCTAAATATAGTCAAGGACACGACTTTTCTTTAATTTTTGAGAGTCCTTGGCTAGTTGTATCACTAAAAATTAAAAATTATACAAAGGAGTCAGGGAGATGGATTCCGATAGAAAATTCATATGACCAAAGAGCAATATATAAATGATTCAATAAAGCCAAAAAATACTTCACGAGACCACCTCTAGACCTGTATATAGGCTTCGTTTGTAAGGACAAAACCATGAGAACCCACCTACATGGGGAGTATTAACAGCTCTTGGTGTGTCTATAGCAATCTCTTTATTTCAGATCTCTCGACAGGAGTAAGTCAATAAGATATTCTTATCTTTATTTCTTTCCTATTGATGATTCAAAAAAGTGATGATCCAGGTAATGAATTAAGATCATAAATGATGAAAAAAATTACTATGAAGAATATTAAATAATTTCTAAATAACTAAACTCAGAAACTAGAAAAGCATAAATAGAAAAAGGGCATTTTTTTAACTGGTTGGAAGATGGATTTCATTGATGTACTACTAGTAGATGATGATGAAAAATTTCTTGATCAGGCCAAAATTTTCTTAGAGAAGGAGAACGAAAATATAAATGTAGTGACTGCAAGATCTGTAAAAAAGGGTTTAAAATTATTTGATAAAAAGAATTTCGATGCAATAGTCTCCGATTATCAAATGCCAGATGTGACTGGAATTGAATTTCTAGAAGAGATAAGGACAAAAAAAATGAGTAACATCCCTTTTATAATTATAACAGGTAAAGGTCGCGAGGAAGTCGCTATGGAAGCACTCAATTTAGGTGCTGACAGATACCTACAAAAAGGGACTGATCCCAAAACTTTGTTTGGTTTGTTGGAACGTTCTATAAAAAAGGAATTAGAAAAGATAACTCAAGAAAGATATAGAGATCTTCTTGAAAACAATCCAAATCCAACCCTCATCTTAGAAAACGATTTAAGTATAGAGATCGTAAATGATCAGTTCTTAGAATTTATAAAAAAAGATAGAGACAAAGTAGAAGGAAATGATCTGGATTCTATCATTGGTAAAAAAGGGAAACAGAAGATAGATGAAGTTTTCAAATATAAAAAGATAGAAGATAACTCTTCTCCTGAATTGTTTTACACCACTTTAGAGGATCTTGATGCAAAGGAAAGAGATGTATTAATCTCTCTTTCTACAATTTCGAGACATGAAAAATGTTTGATTAATTTTTTTGATATCACTGACTGGGCGATAAGTGCTGATCTTATAGGTGAGCTCCAAAATTTCAAAAAAAGTGATAAGGATTTTTTGGAAAAATTTTCCGAAAGATTTTCTAAGTTCATCGCTGACGAAAGAATCCAAGCTGAAATCAAAAAAAATTGCCTTGAAGAACTGACTATTTTGTTGATAGCATTTCATGGAAAGATCCACGGAAAAGGGATAATCGATGAATTGAGGAATAGATTTTCTATATCAATAAGTGCTGGTACGATGTACCCTATTTTACATGATTTAGAGAGTAGAAATATAATTGAACAACATGAAGGAGTTAGATCGAAAAAATATACCTTGAAAAACAAAAAAGAAGGTTTGGAATTGGCTAGAAAAAAGATCAGTCTATTGTTTATTCAATATCTTCTACTTTATAATATGTTTAGAGGACAAAAAGACATGTGAGAAACCTTCTATAATATATAATCCATTTCAAATATGTATTCTCTTATTCAACTATATATCGAGATGTGATACACAATTCGATTTTCTAGGAATTTATAATAGGACAGAAAGATATGTTTTTTTTATCTATAATGAGGCGGAATATATGCTAGAACCTAAAGTATATGAAATGAAAAAAACAAACCAAAGTGGCAATGACGACACAAATAGTGATGAATTTATTGCTTGCATAAAAAGAGTTAAAAGATTAGCTGATGGCGAAGATATTAATATAAAAAATAGAGAGTTGTTAGAATCAATTGACAGATATCTAAAAGATATTGAAGGAAATTCTATCTGAGTAATTAAAAGTTGACGTAATAAAAGCTAATCCACTCTTGAACTAGTCCAGGTAATATATTTAATAAAATATTTTTTTCTTAAAATATTGTTATGGTTTAAAAAAGCTTAAATAGTTCAAATTTGATTGTTTTTAATAATAAAATTGGTGAAAAGGATGAAAAATAAAAAGGACAAAGGATTTAGGATGAGCATAGGTATTAAACTGATAGCACTGTTTTTAGCGATCTCTTTGATACCTCTAGGTATTACATTTGTAGTATCTTCTGAAGGTATGGGGGATATCGGAGAGTTCTCTGAAGATGAGAGTGAAGAAGAACTGATGAGACAGATGGAAGATCGATTACAAGCCGAAGTTGATGGAAGACAGAATGCAATCCAGAATATAATCGATGCAAGAGAAGCTGATGCTATAACTCTTTCAAATATGGGGGTTATTGAAAACTATCTAGCGGCTAATGAAGGAGAGATGGATATGGTCCAAGAACTGAGCGAAGATATGCTTGGATACATGGCCACTGAGATGAGAGCGGGGATAGATAGTGCTGCTCAAGCTATCGCACAGTACAAATATGGTGAAGATTCGGTTGAAGATGTCGATGACGTTGAAGCTCTAGCTTCTGACGTGGAAGAATTGATCTCTGGAACTGAAGGAGACTTAACTGATGAAGAAGGAACAATGTACGATGCCTTTCAGCCAGGATATCTCAGAACAACAGGTTATACATTTATTGTAAACACTGATGCCGAAATTGTAACTCATTTTGATCTTGAAGATGGAACCGATACAGTAGATGATTTAGGCCTCGATGCATTCGAAGAAATCGCAGAGACCGCGCCACAGTATACAGAAGGTACCGATTACGGTGTTGCTGAATATATGTATCCAGATGAAACTCAAGAAGGGGATCCTGAGGAACTAAAATTTGTATCCTACAATTATTACGAGCCCTTCGATTGGGTGATCGCTCCTAGCGTTTACTATTACGAGCTACAAGAAGTAGCTGTAGAGGATGCAGCGGAACAGATAGCAAGTACTTTTGTCGACTATGAAACCACTAGAACTATAGATGTTGACGATGAACCTAGGATTGCATATGAAGGTATCACATTTGCAGATGCCGAAGGGATGGAGATAGTTTCGGCGGCGGATGGAGAAGTTACAACTGATCAGACAAATGATCATTCCACTGAAGAGTGGTTCATCGGAGCGATGGATATGGGTGAGAACGAGGTATTCTTCAGCGAGGTCTATGGAGAGCCTGGTGAACAGAGCCTGGATATCTCTATACCTGTGTTCTACGATGGTGAAATAGACGGGGTTATCTCGATCACCTTCGATTACTCTATCCTCACTGATATGGCTAGTCAAGTCGATATCGGAGAAGAGGGTTATCTGTTCATATTAGATGATGAAGGCATAACCCTTAGTCATCCCAACGAGGAGAACATCGGTGCTGATGCTACAGCAGAGTTTGGAGAAGAACTAGGAGACATCGTTTCGGAAAGGATGATACAAGGTGAAACGGGTGTAGCAGAATACACATTTTTACAAAACGGAGAAGAAATACATAATTGGGCCTCCTACACACCTATAGATTTTGGGCATAGAGAATATGTTTTATCAGCCACAATTCCACAGGAAGAAGCAACAGGACCCGCTGAACAGTTAGCCCAAGATATAGATGATATGAGAGGTGATAGCGAAAGGAACTTGATGATAATTACTGCTATAGCGGGTATAGGAGTTGTAGTTGTTGGATTCTTTTCCTCCAATTACTTCGCCAATCCAATAAAGGCGATCAAAAATAGAGCTCAGAAATTGGCTAAAGGTGATTTCAGCTCTGATGAGGATGTCAGAAGAAGCAATGATGAGATCGGAGATATGGTCGAAGCTTTTGATGAGATGAAAGGAAACTTGAATACCTCTATGTCAGAGATAAAGAACTCAATGAGTTCTTTAGCCTCAGGTGATTTAGATTCAAATGTAGATACTAGAAGACTGAAAGGTGAGTATAAAGAACTAGGTATGTCAATCAATAAGAGCTTACAAACTGTTAGAACTTCGATAACTGAGATAGAAGATATCATGGAAAGTTTAGTTCATGGTGATCTAGATGACAGGGTTGAAACTTCAGAGTTATCAGGTGAGTTCAGAGTAATGGGTGAAGATGTAAATGAAAGCATTGAAAAGATAGATTCAACATTAGAAAGAATAGATATGAGAATAGCCGAGATAGAAGAAGGTGACTTTACTAGAGTTGATCTAGATGATATGGAAGGTAAGTACAAAGAAACTGGTAAATCCATAAATAATAGTATAGTAGCAATTGAAGAGACCATGGACGATTTCCTAAACGTGATGGAAGGACTAGCAGCGGGAGAATTAGACAACAAAATAGACGAAGATAAGCATGAAGGTGAATTTAGAGAGATGGCTTATGCAATAAACGAATCTATGGATAATATCCGATATGCTTTAGACAGGATAGAAATGAGAATGGCCGAGATAGAAGAGGGCGACTTTGCTCGGGTAGATACTAGTCATTCTGCGATGAAAGGTCATTATCTAGAGACTGGCGAGGCCGTAAATAGAAGTTTAGAAACGATCGAGGAGACCATCGGTGATTTAGTAAGTGTTATGAAAAGCTTAGCTGAAGGTGATCTTGATGTTGGTATTGATGAGGAAGACCATGAGGGTCAATTCAGAGAGATGGCTGAAGCGATAAATACAAGTTTAGAAGCTGTAAAAACTTCGATGGAAGAGGTATCTTTTGTGATGAATGGTCTCGCGGAAGGTGATCTCACAAAGAGAGCGGAAACTAGTAAATTGAAAGGGGCATATGAAAACATAGCCAATATAATAAATCAAACTATGGAAGAGGATAACGACCAAATGCTCAATATCAGAAACATTTCATTAGAGACGGATGATGCCGCGGAACAGATAGCAGCTTCCTCCGAAGAATTGAGTTCTACTGCTGAGAACGTATCGACTTCTGTACAAAACATCTCAGAAGGGACATCTGAACAGGCTAGAATGGCAGAGGATATGAAACAGCAGATGGAATCTGTAGCGGCAAATATGGAGGAGACTTCAGCTTCAGTTGAGGATATAGCAGCCTCTGCTGAAGAAGTATCAGCTCAAACTGATGAGGGCACAGAACAGGCAAATATAGCTAAAAAAAGAGTTTTAGAGTTGAAGGACACTTTAGAAACTACAAAGGAAAAAGCGTTTGAGCTGGACGGACAGTCAGATGAGATAGGAGAAGTAATAGAAACGATATCCAATATTGCAGAACAAACTAATCTTTTAGCTCTCAATGCAGCGATAGAAGCGGCTAGAGCTGGAGAACACGGAAAAGGTTTTGCAGTAGTCGCTGATTCAGTAAGAGAACTCGCGGAAGAAACACAGAAAGAAACTGAAAATATCAAAGAGATTATAGAGAAAACACAGATCAACGCTTCCGATGTAGTAGATGGAGTGAAAGAGGTAACTGATAAATCTGATGAAGTCAATGAAGTAACAGAGAATAATCTCAACTCTTTGGAAGAGATAAGGGAAGCCTCGGACTCGGTCTCTAGTTCGATACAAGACATCTCTGGTGCAGTGGAAGATGTCACAGAAAAAGTACAGAAGGCTTCTCAACAAATTAATAACATAGCAGAGATAGCTGATCAAAACTCAAACGAGGCTGAATCTTCAGCCGCAGCTGCGGAAGAACAAAATGCTTCTGTAGAAGAACTATCCAGCTCAGCTCAACAACTTTCAAGCCTAGGTAATCAACTTTCAGAGATGGTCAACGAATACAAGATGAGTGAAAACTGAGGTAGATAATAATGAGCATACAAGAAAAGATAGCATCTGAGGAGTCAATGCAGATAGTGATATTTAGACTAGGAGAGGATTACCTCTCCTGCCCTATTTCACAAGTCAGAGAGATCATCCAGTTAGAAGAGGTCACACCGGTTCCTTCAACGCCGAAAGAGATTCGAGGTATAATCAACAGGAGAGGAGAGATAATAACTATTGTAGATCTACCAGAGGTAATAGATACAGAACTGAAGCTAAAAGAAACCAACTCTCAGCTCTTGATCTTGTATAGTGAAGATGAAAATGTGGGTGTGATGACCTCTGAAGTTACTGAGATTCCGACGGTTGATACTAACTCGATAGAGCCTCCATCCGAGACTATGGAAACGCCGATAAACAAAGAATATTTGGAGGGGATAATAAAACGAGAAGACAGGCTTGTTCTCTTCATCGATCTTTTGGCACTGATGAAAAACCTCTCTCAGCAAGATATAGATAGAGCGGCTAAATTTGGTCAAAGTGACGAAAAACAAGGTTAAAATCTCTTTTCTTTTTATTTACTTTAGGTTGTTTTGATTAAGAGCGATAATATTTATAAGGTATGAAAAAGATAATCATAATCAGATATATCCACAATAAAGGGAGTCAATCATGAGGGTATTATTAGTCGATGATGAGAAAGCCTTTTTGGAGCAGGCTAAACTTTTCCTCGAAAAAGAGGATGAGGAGTTCGATATCACTACAGCTTCCTCAGCAAAAGAAGGTTTAGATCATATTGATAATGATGATTTTGATGTCATCGTCTCAGATTACCAGATGCCTGGGATGGATGGATTAGAGTTTTTAGAGAAAGTTAAAAAAGAAAGAGAGATGGATATACCCTTCATCATCTTCACGGGAAAGGGAAGAGAAGAAGTAGCTATGGAAGCGTTGAATCTAGGCGCTGATCGTTATTTACAGAAAGGAGGCGATCCTAAGAGTCAGTATGGGGTCCTCGCTCGAGCGATCAAACAGGAGGAAAGACATTACAGAACTAGAGGAGAACTTAAAGTGAGTGAAGGGAAATATGAATCCCTAACTCAAGATGTTATGGATAATTCGGATGTTGCGATGTTTATTTTGGACTCTAATTTTGAGGTAGTTTGGATAAACAAAGCCGCTGAGAACTATTTCGGTATAGAAAAGGATGAAGTGATAGGAAAAGATAAAGAAGAATTGATAAGAGATAAGATCAAATATATTTTTGAAGATCCTGATCACTTTGAAGAAAAGGTGATATCTACATACAAAGAGAATACGTATATCGAAAATTTCGAGTGTCACGTCTTACAGGACGAAGAGGAAGGACTAGATGAAAGATGGCTGCAGCACTGGAGCAAACCGATTGAAACCGGTCTATATGAAGGAGGCCGGATGGAACATTACACCGATATAACAGCGTTGAAAAAGTCAGAAAGAGAAAAAGAAAAAAATCTAAAAGAGCTTGAAGAAAGAGTCAAGGAATTGAGCTGCTTATACTCTTTAGAGAGAATTATCGAAGAGAACGGAAGTATTGAAGAAGTATTAAGTCAGATAAGTGAGTTAATACCCTCTGGTTGGCAATATCCTAATCTAACTGAAGCTCGAATTACCTATAATGATCAAACATTTGAAACGGAGGAATTTGAAGAGAGTCAATGGATGCAACAATCTAAAATAACTGTTGATGGTAGTGAAGTAGGAAAAATAGAAGTTAGTTACCTTGAAAAGAGATCTGAAAAGGATAATGGACCTTTTCTCGAAGCAGAGAGCGATCTGATAGAATCTATAGGTGAACATATAGGATCATTTTTGGAAAAGAAAATTGCAGAAGTGGAACTAGAGAGTGAAAAAGATCTGATGGAACAAATTGCAGAAACTAGTCCAGTATGTATTACTAAAGTAGATAGAGATGGAGATATAATATGGGCTAACCAACGGGCTGAGAAAATATTAGGGTTGGATAAAAGTGAAATTGAAGGTCGTACGTACGATGATACCAAATGGAAAATCACAGATTTTGAAGACAGGGAATATCCTGTAGAAGAATTACCCTTTGAATTGGTTAAGGAGAAGGAGGAAGCGGTCTATGATGTTAAACACGCGATCGAATGGCCGAATGGAGAGAAAAGATTCTTATCAGTAAATGCGACTCCACTTTATGATGATGAAGGTAACTTTGATGGGATGCTAGCCACCATAGATGATATTACTGGAGAAGTACAGAAAGAAAGAGAGCTTGAGGAGACTAAAAACCGCTTATACGAAATTATCGATGAGCTTTCAATAGCTACTTTTGTTTTAGATGATGAGCATGAAGTTACACATTGGAATAAGGCTTGTGAAGAACTCACCGGTCTTTCCAAAGATGAAATGATCGGGAAAAACCAACCATGGAAAGCTTTCTACGATAATGAAAGACCTGTCTTAGCAGATATGGTTGTTGAGGATGCATCTTTGGAAGAGATAAAAAAGCACTATGGTGAAAAAGTAGATAAAAGTCCTCTGATAAAAGGTGCTTATGAAGGAGAAGATCGTTTTAAGATGAAAGGAGAGGAAGTTTGGATATTTTTTACAGCCTCTCCTATCGAAGATTCTGAAGGTAACAGAATAGGAGCGATAGAAACACTCCAGGACACTACAGAATGGAGAAGGGTGGAAGAACAGTTGAAAAAGAATAAGAAAAGACTAGATAGGGCGATGGAATCAGGAAGATTAGCATGGTGGGAGATGGAGCTTCCTTCTGGTGAAGTACAGTTCGATGATAAAAAAGCTGAAATGTTAGGCTACTCGCCTGAAAAGTTTGAACATTATTCTGATTTTACTGATCTTCTGCATCCTGAGGATCATGATAAGGCAATGAAAGCGATGAAGGACCATATTGAAGGAAATGCGGAAAGATATGAAGTTGAATATCGAATCAAAAAGAAAGACGGTGATTATAAATGGTTTAGAGATGTTGGGAGTATAACCCAAGAGAAGGATAATCATACAGTAGTTACGGGAATAGTAATCGATATAGATGAAAGAAAAGAGATACAGGAAAGGGAAGATATTTTACATTCCATATTGAGACACGATCTTAAAAACAAACTTCAGCTGTCTTTAGGATACGGTGAACTATTGAAAGAGGGTGATCTAACGGAAGAACAAGAAAAGTACTTGGGAAAAGATTGGAATATGAAACAGCAATCTATAAAGCTGATAGATACGATAGAGAATTTAAGAAAGACTTGGAAAGAGGAAATGGAAAAGGTTTCTTTGGAAAATATTCTTGCTACAGCAGTAAACAAATATGAGCCGGAAGCCTCCCAAAGAGACATAGAGATAGAAGTTGAAGATGTAGATCCTTACGTTAAGGCTGGTTCTCTTTTGGATGAAGTGTTTTCCAATTTAATACTCAATTCTATCCTACATTCAAAATGTGATGAGATAAAGATATCTACATCAACTAAAGATGAAAATGTGACTGTTACGATAGAAGATGACGGCAAAGGCATTTCCGATGATAGGAAAGAAAAAATATTCGATAGAGGGTATAAAGATGAAGAGAGCAGTGGTTCTGGACTAGGACTCTTCTTTGTCAAAAAGATAATAGAATCATATTCAGGTGAAATAACGGTTGAAGATTCAGAGTTAGGTGGAGCAAAATTCAATGTTATACTCAAAAAACCTTAGAAAATCAGATTGTGTAATAAAATTAATATAATGATAAAGAGGTGTTAAAAATTATTATGAAAGAGATGGAAACAAATGTTTTGGAAACAGGATTGGAAGGGTTAGACAAAACCTTGATGGGGGGCATTCCCGAAGGTCACGTTGTTCTTCTAACAGGAGAATCCGGAACTGGAAAAACTGTACTTTCGATGCAGTGGCTATTTGAAGGAGTAAAAGAATATGATTCTCCAGGGATGTATATTTCAGTTACCGAACCGTACAGTAAAGCGATAAAAAATGTCTCTTCTATGGGATTTTATGATGAAAAATTTGTCAAGTCGGGAGATTTGAGATTCACTGATCTGCGGAGCATGGTCCAACTCATGGATTTCGGTAGAAAGGGTGAAAAGACCAAAAGAGAGGATGTTGAAGAACTAGTAGATAGGATAGAAGAACTCGTTGAAGAAACAGAAGCGAAAAGGATGGTTATAGATTCGATAACCGCGGTAGGTTACATGATAGATGATATCGAGCTTTTCAGATATTTTATTTTTAGATTGGGTACTGTTCTCAGTACAAAAAATTGTACGATCTTTTTGACTTCAGAGTCGCGAGATGGAACTACACCGTTCAACGTTGAAGATTTTATATCGGATGGAATAATCAATCTCACCTATGACCATGGTGAGGAATCTGTTATAAGGCGGATTGAAGTAAATAAGATGAGAGGAATAGATTTTAGAAGCGGTACTGTTTTCTTTGAGATAGGAAACGACGGTATTACTGTTTTTCCTAAAGTTCCTATCGAGCGTAAGATAGCCTCAACTGATTTCCAGAAAAGGAAAAAAACAGGAATAGAAAAGCTAGATGAGATGCTTGGAGGAGGATTTCCTATTGGCCATGTGATACTCGTTACAGGTAACACGGGAACGGGTAAAACCACTCTGTGTATGGAGTTCATGATCGAGGGTCTCGAGAAAGGAGAAAAGTGTATCTTCGTCAATTTAGAAGAACCACTTCCGCAGGTAAAGAAAACAGCTCTAGCGCATGGATGGGATTTTGAGAAATATGAGAATGAAGACCTTTTGAGATTTATAACGCCTCAATTGATCGATACCTATCCTGATAAGTTTCTATATGAGATTTTAAATGTAGTCGATGAGATGGATGCCGACCGGATCGTTATAGATTCTGTCTCTTCATTACCTTCTGCCGGTCTGAGCGAAGATAAACTTAGGAGAGTTCTGCTTCAGTTGAATTCTACATTAAAGGCAAAAGGTGTAACCACTCTGATGACACACTTAGTGAGTGGACTTTTTACTGAAGAGGCAGGAAGATCATTTGGATCAACTCAAGTGAGTGATTTGAGGTTGAGTTCACTTTGTGACGGTATTTTGATGTTGAGATATAGAGAAGAAAAAATGAAAGTGGGAAAATCGATGAATATCCTTAAGATGAGAGGTATCAAACATGGTAAAGAGATAAGGAGATATGATATCACTGATGAAGGGGTAAATATAGGAGAAATATTGGAGGAATGATATGATGGAAAAGCCAGAAGGCATGGGAGAAATAAAAGTTTGGATCTTTTACTCAAGCAGTACTGAACCGGAGTTATTGACATTTTATGCTGATGGTTTAGCCTACCTGAGAGAACAAGAGATTGAGATGGAAGTTATAGATATAGCTAAAGAGAAGGAAAAGGCAGAGAAATTTGAGATAAAAAGCACTCCTACAGTCCTAATAACAGAGAATGAAGAGGTAATAAAACGCTACCAGGTTGTGAGTTACTTGAGAGGTATTCTAGAGAGAGAGGAACTAGAAAAGATAATTGGTGATCTTTGAGGTAAGGAAGAAAGATTGGATTTAAGTATTTATTTCTCTGATTATAAAATAAAGATAGGAAAGAAGCGTATCAAAACCTTTTAGATATTACTATTCTATTCAAAAATCGCTTAATTGTATATAAACAAGGGCCTAATTTATTTATAATATTCTAAAAGTATACAATATATATATTTGATATATATCGAGACTCGATTTCCTATTCGATTTTTTGATAATTTTTAATAATTTATTAAGTGTTTAAGCAATGTAATTGTTTGAAAATCTTTTTAGGTGCACTTAATTATTTTGAGTTTCTAATATATTTTTAATAATATTAGAACATGTCTAAAATATTTAAATAAAATATCAGTTTAAATTAAACTGTTAAAAAATGGTAGATTTGGGTGAAAGATCATGTTCGGAAAAAATGAAAAAATAGAAAAATTGGAGAAAAAAGTGGAGAAATATGAGGAGGCTTTCGATGATTTTTTGCAGATAGAAAAACGACTCAATGAGGGAGATTTGAGTGTTAAGATAAATGAAAAGAAATATCAGGGGAAAGCTAGGCAATTGGCTAAAGCATTAAAAGAAGATAAAAGACAGGCGTATAGAGCAGCTCTCCCCTCCAAGTATTTTGAGCTGGACGAAGAAATAAAATCAATGATGGAAGGCGATGCTAAAGTACAACTCCAAGAAAGGACTAAAGAACTCGACGCTATCAAAAGGAGTGATGAATTATTTGGTGAACTCGATGAAGAGCCGGAAAAACTTGTTGAGACATACGTACAGGAAGTACCGAATTGGCTATAATATCCAAAGGTAGCGGAAGCGAAGATACGAATCGGTGATGAAGTTATGAAATCTTCAGGATATAAGCAGAGTGATCATCCTTTATCCGTGAGAGAGACTACGGAATATGGGACTGAAATTGAGATTACAACTGTTTACACAGAAAAGAGACCGCAGGAAGACGATGGCCCATGGCTAAGAGAAGAAAGAGAACTCTTAGATACCCTATTAGGTTCTATAATCAGCTACGTTAATATGTGGGAAGATAGACAGAAAATAGAGAGATCTATGGAAGATATAACTAGTTGCATGGAAGAATTGAAGAAAGGAAATCTAGATATTACAATGGATGCAGCTGAATATGAAGGTGCTTTCAAAGAGATGGCTAATTCAGTCAATGAAACGATGGAAAACGTAAGAAGAAATATCGAAGAAATCCAAAGAGCATCTAGAGAAGTTGATGACTTAGCCGAGCAAACCGAAACATCTTCTAAAGAATTGAGTTCTACAGCTGAAAATATATCTAGTTCTGTTCAAGAAATCTCAGAAGGTACTTCAGAACAGGCTAAGATGGGAGAAGAGATGAAACAAGAGATGGAGTCTATAGCGGCTAATATGGAGGAAACTTCCGCTTCCGTAGAAGATATCGCTGCTTCTGCTGAAGAAGTCTCTGCTCAAACTGATGAAGGAACTGATCAAGCAAACATAGCAAAAGAAAGAGTGGAGGAACTACAAGATGTATTAGAAACTACAAAAGAAAAGGCATTCGAGTTAGATGAACAGTCCGATAAAATTGGTAAAGTGATAGAGACCATTTCTGACATTGCAGAGCAAACTAATCTATTAGCCTTGAATGCTGCGATAGAAGCCGCGAGAGCAGGAGAACACGGAAAAGGTTTCGCGGTCGTAGCGGACTCAGTTAGAGAATTAGCGGAAGAGACACAGGAAGAAACGGAAAATATCAAGGATATTATAGAAAAAACACAGATCAACGCTTCCGATGTTGTAGAAGGCGTAAAAGATGTTACTGAGAAATCAGACGAAGTTAACGAAGTTACCGAGAAGAATCTGAATTCATTAGAGGAAATAAGAGAAGCTTCAGATACAGTATCTAGTTCGATACAAGACATATCAGGTGCGGTAGAGGATGTGACCGAGAAAGTCCAAAAGGCCTCCGAACAAATCCAAAATATAGCAGAAATAGCAGATCAGAATTCGAATGCAGCTGAATCTTCTGCTGCAGCCGCTGAAGAACAGAATGCTTCTGTAGAAGAACTATCTAGCTCAGCTCAACAGCTTTCCTCTCTAGCTGACAATCTATCTGATATGGTAAATGAGTATGAGATGGAGAAGGCATAGATAAAAAGAGGTGGTTAGATGGGAATTCAAGAAAAGATTGCGTCTGAGGAGTCAATGCAAATTGTGATATTCAGGCTAGGAGAGGATTACCTCTCCTGTCCTATTTCTCAAGTGAGGGAGATAATACAATTAGAAAAAGTAACGCCGGTTCCTTCGACTCCAGAAGAGATTCGAGGGATCATCAACAGGAGAGGAGAGATAATAACCATTGTAGATCTTCCCAAAGTTATAGATGTAGGTTTAAAGCTCAAGGAAACCGAGTCTCAACTTCTGATATTGTACAGTGAGGATGAAAATGTTGGAGTGATGACTTCAGAAGTCACTGAGATTCCAACTGTTGATACGAACTCCATTGAACCTCCATCTGATACTATGGAAACCCCGATAAATAGGGAATATTTGGAGGGCATAATAAAACGAGAGGAAAGATTAGTTCTTTTCGTCGATCTGTTGGCATTGGTGGAAAATCTCTCTCAGCAAGATTTAGATAGAGCCGCTGAATTCGGTGAAGGTGAATGAAAAACAAAATTTTAATTTTTACTCTTTATTATCTTTTATTCTGATTTGATTATTAATATTAAAGACAATAATATTTATAAGGTACAAAGAGGATATTTAGTACCAATACACCCCCAAAAATAATAGGAGGCTATAATGAAGGTTTTGATGGTAGATGATGAACAGGCCTTTTTAGATCAGGCTGAACTTTTCCTCGAAGAAGTGAATGAGGATTTAGAGATAAATAAAGCCTTTTCAGCTAGTGAAGGTTTAGAACTGATCGAGAAAAATGATTATGATGTCATAGTTTCAGATTATCAGATGCCAGAGATGGATGGTCTAGAGTTTTTAGAGATAGTGAAAACAGAGAGAGATATGGAAATACCCTTCATCTTTTTCACAGGAAAAGGAAGAGAAGAAGTAGCTATGGAAGCGCTGAACCTCGGAGCCGATAGATACCTCAAGAAAGGAGGAGATCCCAAAACTCAATTTAAGGTTCTCGCTCAAGCTATTTCACAGGAATTTTGGCATTATGAAACTAGAAAACAGTTAGAACTCACGAAGAGTTCCGTAGATAAGTCTACTACCGGAATATTTTGGGTAAATCCGGAAGGAAAATTTCTTTATACAAATCGAAGGGTGGAAGAAAAACTTGGTTACTCAAAAGATGAATTGCAAGAGATGTATGTATGGGATGTGGATGTTGATCACGAAAAAGACGAAAAAATAAGAAAAAAACATTGGGAGAGGCTTAAAGAAGAAAGGTCTGAAAGGATAGAAAGGAAACACAAAACAAAGGAAGGAAAGGTATTTCCTGTTGAAATATATAGGAATTATATTAAACATGGTGACAGGGAACTTGAGTTTGCATTCGTGAATGATATCACGGAGAGAAAAAGAAAAGAAGAAGAATTAAAGGAAAGTGAAAAGAGATATAGAAGATTATTCAACAGTATTAACGTGGGTTTAGTTGTTCACGATAGCGAAGGTAATATAGTTTCAGCTAACCCTGCTGCTGAGAAAGCTTTAGGATCGAAAGAAAAAGAGTTACAGGAAAAAGGGTTGAATTACTGGAGAGGAATATTATTTGAAGAAGATGGAGATTCTATGGATATCCAGGATTTCCCAGTTTCTAAAGTATATGACTCCAAAGAAGAAGTTCAAGAATCTGTTATCGGTATATCTCCACCAGGCTCGGAGGGGATAAGATGGTATGTTATTAGTGCTATTCCCCATCTCAACGATGAAGAAGAGATTCAAAGAGTCGTAACATCTTTCAAAGAGATAACTGAACTCAAAAGAACTGAAGATGCTTTGAGGAAAGCTGAAAAGAAATACAAGAGTTTGTTCTATGATACACCACTAGGTACACTACGTTTCGATGAAAATGGTGTTATAACAGACTGCAATGAAAAATTTGTAGAGATAATAGGTTCTTCTAATGAAGCTCTTATCGGCTTTGACATGATTAATGAATTAAAAAACAAAGATTTACTGGAAGAAGTGGAGAACTCACTTAGTGATGGTAAAGGATATTATGAAGGGGAGTACACCTCTGTGACTGGAGGTAAAGCCACCTATGTTAGAGTTTTATTTAAAGGATTGAAAGACGACCAAGGAAATATACAAGCAGGTATGGGCCTAGTCGAAGATATAACTGAAAGGAAAGAAAAGGAAGAAAAACTCAAAAAAAGTGAAGAAAGATACAGGAGATTATTTGAAACAGCTCAAGATGGAATGTTGATACTAGATGCCGAAACTGGTATCATTAAAGATGCGAATCCCTACATCCTAAACCTGCTGAATTATTCAAAAGATGAACTGATCGGGAAAAAAGTATGGGTATTAGGGTCTTTTGATAATGTAGCGGAAAACAAGAAAAAGTTCGAAGAATTGGTTGAGGAGGGATACGTTAGATATGAAGATCTTCCTCTTATCGATAAAGATGGTATTGAAGTTCCGGTAGAATTCGTTAGTAATACCTATGAGGTAAGAGATGAAAAGGTGGCACAGTGTAATATAAGAAACATAAGCGAGAGAAAGGAAGCAGAAAGAAAAGCGAAAGAATTACGATCACTACGAGATTCAGTTAGAAGGGTAACTCAAAAAATTATCGAGAAAGATGACCTTGAAAATTTCTACAAAGAAGCCTGTGGAATATTGTTGGATACTAGGCATTATCTTGACGTTTCTATAGCTATCTATCAGGATGAAATTTTAACTAGCGTGGCTCATTGTGGAGATCATAAGAGAAAATCCTGGGAACTATCTACTGATGGGAGCGGAAATGCTCCAGAATGTGTAAGAGAAGTGGTTGAATCAAAAGATACAAAGATCATAGGAAGTACGGAGACCTATTGTGATGAATGTGAATACTGTAAATATGAGGGAGATCATCAATCTGTTTTGGTTCCCTTGATCGAAGATGAAAAAATAGAAGGAATCCTTTCAGTATGTCTAAAATTAGAAAATGAGATCCCAGAAGATGAGATCGATCTTTTGAAAGAGGTAGCTAGAGATATAAGAATCGCTAAAGACAAAATCACCGCCGAAAATGAACTAAAGAAAAGTAGGTCAAGATTGATAAGATCACAAAAAGTTGGGAAAACTGGAAGTTGGGAACTATATCCTGAAACAAACGAATTAGAATGGTCCGAAGGCACTTACAGGATATTTGAAGTCTCTCAAGATGAACCTATGAATTATGAAAAATTTTTGGACTTTATCCATCCAGAAGATAAAGATTATGTCGATAAAAAATGGAAAGAAGCCTTAGAAACAGGAGATTATGATATAGAACATCGAATCAAAGTTGATGGTAAAACAAAATGGGTAAGAGAGAAGGCTGATATTTCTTTCGATGAGGACGGAGAACCGAAGAAAATCGTAGGAAGTGTGCAAGATATAACGGATATGAAAGAAAAGGAGAAGGAAATAAAGAGAGCAAATAAATTCTTGGAAACAACTATCGATTCCCTCACAGCCAATATCGCTATTTTAGATGGAGAAGGTAGAATAATCGATGTTAATAAGTCCTGGATGCGTTTTGGTGACTCTGAAGGATTAGATTATGAAAATTATGGGATAGGAGAAAATTACCTTGAAATAACTGAAGAGGCGACAGGTATAGGCTCAGATAAATCAGAAGAAGCTGCAGAAAAATTGAAAGAGATCATTGATGGTGAGAGAGAAGAATTTTCTTTAAAATACCCTTGCCACAGCCCTGTAAAAAGAAGATGGTTCGTTATGAGAGCTAAGAGATTTGAAGTTGATGAAGAGTTATATGTAGTTATATCCCATGAGAATATCACTGAAAGAGAAAAAGCAAGACGATCTTTAGAACATCTAGCGAGAGGCATCTCTGATGTCACAGGGCAAGAACTGTTTGATTCTATAGTTGAAGAACTGTGTTCAGGATTCGGAGTGGAAGCAGCTTGTATAGGTAGAATAAAGAAAGATAAAGATGAAGTTGATTCCTTGTCGATGAAGATCGATGATGAGTGGATAAGTGAATACAGATACGATTTAGAAGGGACGCCTTGTCGAAATGTAACAGAGGGAGAAGCTTGTCTTTACAGAAAAGATATTTGTAAGGAATATCCAGAAGATGAAGAACTAGAAGATTTAAACGCTGAAGGCTATTTTGGAGTTCCTGTCAGAGATGAAGAGGGAGAAACTATTGGAGTCATCTGGGGTGTTTCTAAAGATAAAATAGAAGATATTCCTTCCAATTGGAAGAAAATTTTGGATATAATAGCTTCAAGAGTAGCGTCGGAAATAAAGCGTTTAGAGATGGAAGAGGAATACAGAAATCTGATAGAACATATGAATGATGATGTTTTTATCCATGATTTAGAAGGCAACTTTTTGACAGTTAATCAGGAAGCTGTCGATCGTTATGGATATTCTAGGGATGAATTAAAAAATATGACACCTGAGAATATTAACGCTCCTGAGTACGTTGATAGGATACCAAAACTGATGGAAGATCTCCAAGAAGAAGGGACCAAAATATTCGAGTCTGTACATCTTACAAAAGATGGTATGAGGATACCAGTCGAGATAAGTTCAACAATGACCACATACCAGGGTCAAAAAGTGATAATCAGTGTGGCTAGAAATATCAAAGATCGAGAGGAAAGAAGAAAAGAACTCAACTTATTGTACACTACTTTAAGATTAGGAGCTGATCCGGACATCAAATTGAGTAAAATTCTTGAAGATACAGCTGAGAATATTCCTCAAGCTTTCCAGTATCCTGAAATCACAACTGCAAAAATAATCTTAGATAATAAAGAGTATGGAAAAAATGATCAAGAAATATTCTCAAAATTGGAAGAAGAGATCACAGTAGATGAAGAGGTAAGGGGAAAAATCATCGTTTCTTATCTTGAAGAAACGCCTCAAGAAGATATCGGACCTTTCCTCCAAGAAGAAAAAGATATGATAGAAGCACTATCAGATGTCATTTCAAATATGATATTGAGGAGAGAAAGGAAAGAAAGATTGGAAAATAGTGAGAAAAGATATAGATCTATGATAGAGAATTCTGTAGTTGGAGTCACTATTTCAGATTTTGATGATAATATATTATTCGTTAACGAGCGTTTTTCTGACTTGTTGGGGTATGACAAAGAAGAACTAGAAGGAAAAAATATATCAGAGATCGTACCAGAAGAGGAATATGATAGAATCTCTAGAAAAACTGAAAAGCGAAAAGAAGGGAAGAAAGATGTTTATGAGACTAGACTAACTAAAAGAGGAGGCGAAGACATCAACGTTTTAATGGGAGCGACACCCTACAAAGATCCCACTGGAGAGGTCGTAGGTTCCATATCATTTGTTCAGGATATCTCGGAAAGAAAGAAGATCGAAGATAGAGAAGCGTTCCTTCATTCCCTGCTGAGGCACGACATAAGAAACAAGATACAGGTAATACAAGGATATCTTCAACTGATGGAAGATGAGGAATTTTCAGAAGAAGGTGTTAAATATTTTGAAAATACGAAAAAAACTGTAAAAAACAGCATCGATCTTATAGAAAAAATCAGAATTCTCAGAAAAGCAAGTGAAGAAGAAATTGAGATGATAGATATTCAGCATCCATTAAAAGATGCGGTCGAAAATTCAGAAAAACACACAAAACACATGAATATTGAAGTAAACATTGATTGTAGGAAGAGTTGTGAAGTTAAGGCTGGACCTCTTTTGAATGAAGTATTCTCAAATCTGATAGAGAATTCAATCAAGTATTCTAGTGGAAGTAAAATATCTATCAGTGTAGAAGAAGAAGAGGATAAAATCCTCTGTACCATCGAAGACGATGGTAAGGGAATAACTGATGAAAACAAAGATAAAATATTTCAGAAGGGTTACACAACCGATGAAGATAGAGGTACAGGTTTAGGTTTGTTCTTGGTAAAAAAACTATTAGAGATATATGGGGCAAGTATTGAAATCAAAGATTCAGAGTTGGGTGGAGCTAGATTTGATATTGAATTAGAAAAGGCGGAAGAATAATAACTCCTCTCATGTCATATTAAAGGACTTACTAAGTTTTTATGTTAAATTAAGGAATAATAATTAGATGGATGTAAGATTAGAGATATCTTAAAAAAAAGTAACTGATAAAAACATAAAAATATTAAATGGAAAAGCATATTAGTAAGAAAAACAATATTGCTTAACTAGTAGGTAAATTCCGATGTCTTCTAAAAAAGATGATCAGATAATAAAAAGTGAGTCTAATCTGAAAGAGATATTAGAAAATTTAGAATTGGGGAATCATCTCTGTTATATATATAAGGATAAAGAAAGATCGTTAGAGAGTATTTTTTATTTTATCATCACTGGCCTAGAAAGAAATGAAAAATGTATTTATGTAGTGGATGAAAGAAGTAAAGAGATGATAATAGAGTACTTCGAGAAAAAGAATTTTGATCTTCAACCTTATATGGATTCGGGACAGATCTCATTCCTAACCTCGAAGGACACCTACTTGAAAGATGGATATTTCGATCCCGATGAAATGATAACCTTGATCAAAAAGAACGAGAGAAAAGCTCTTGAGGAAGGTTATGAAGGGCTGAGGATAACAGGTGAGATGACCTGGGTTTTCTCTGATCTACCTGGAACGGAAAGATTGATGGAATATGAAATGAAATTGAACCAATTTTTTCTCGAAAGCAACGCCATGGGCCTTTGTCAGTACAACGAAAACAGGTTCGGTCCCGATATCTTACTAGATGTTATCTATAACCATCCAAAAGTCCTGATCGAAGATGCATTTTATGATAATCCCTTCTACATGCCTCCTGATGTTTTTCTCTCCAGACTGAAGGGAGAAGTTGATAAAAAATACTATCAGAGAATAAAAGAGGAGATAACAGAGAGAGGATTATTAGAAAAAAAAGAGAAACTAGCCAAGTCCTCTTTGAAAAGGGCTTCTGTAGAGGTATACTGGATAACACCTGAAGGTAAATTTCTTTTCTCGAATGAAACTGCAAAGGAAAGATTGGGCTTTTCCAAAAAAGAGTTCAATAAAATGTACGTTTGGGATATAGATCCAAATTATACAAAAGAAAGAAGAGAGGAATTTTGGGAAGAATTAAAAGAAAATAAAACCAAAACCTTCCAAAGCATCCATGAAGATAAACAAGGTAATACATTTCCAGTGGAGATCACCAGTCAATATGTAAAGATGGATGGAGAGGAATATGAATTCGCCTTCGCCAAGGATATAACCGAAAAAGTTGAAACTGAAACAGAATTGAAAGAAAAACACCGTGAACTTGAAACTCTATTGAGTAATCTACCAGGTATGGCATTTCGATGCTTGTATAACAAGGATTGGACGATGAAATTTGTGAGTGAGGGAGCAAAAGAATTAACTAGCTACGATCCAGAAGAATTGATAGATGGTAAGGAAAAAAATTATGGAGATATCATAGTCCCTGAAGATAGAGAAATGGTGTGGGAAGAAATAAAGTCATCAATTGAAAAAAGAAAACCGTACAAGATCAACTATAGGATTGAAACTAAGAATGGTGAAGTTAAGTGGGTTTGGGAACAGGGAAGAGGTATTTTCGATGAAGAAGGCAATGTAAAATATATTGAAGGATTTATTGAAGATGTATCAGATAGAAAGAATATGGAACAAAAACTAAAAGAGGAACAAGATAGATTCAAATCGCTTGCTGAGACAAGTCCATTTTCAATTTTCGTATATAGAAATAAATTCTTATATGTGAATCCAGAAGCAGTAGAGATGACAGGATACTCGGAAGATGAACTTTTGGATATGAATTTTTGGGATGCCGTAGCTCCAGAACATAGAGACATGGTAAAAGAAAGAGGTATTGCAAGAACTAAAGAAGATCAAGAAGAACCGCCACGGTCCTATGAATTCAAAATTCAAAGAAAAGATGGAGAGAAAAAATGGGTACACTTTACCGGTGCAAGAATAACTTATGAAGGAAAAAAGGCAGGAATCGGTACCGCTTTAGACATAACAGAAAGAAAGGAATATGAACAGGAATTGAGAAAAGTGAACGAGTTTAGAGAAAAGATAATCCAAGATGCTAATATATGGGTGAACGTGATCAATGAAGAAGGAAACGTGACAGTTTGGAATAAAGCAGCAGAAGAGATAAGCGGTTATGCAAAAGAAGAAGTTAAAGGTCATAGCAAAATATGGGAATGGCTCTATCCGGATGACGAATACCGTCGTGAAGTCACTAGAAAGGCTAACAATATTTTAGAGGGAGAAAGCGTTGAGGATTTTGAGACTACGATCTTGCCAAAGGATGGTGAGGAAAAAACTATTCGTTGGACTTCACATCCCTTAAAAAGAGGTAATGGAAAGATAATGGGATCTGTTGCTTTTGGCATAGATATCACAAAACAAAAAGAAGCAGAAGAACGTAGGGATTTTTTAGATACTTTGATGAGGCAGGATCTCCAGAGTAAATATCAAACCATGCAGGGCTATCTTCAACTTTTATTGACAGAAGATATATCAGAAGAGCATATGGATTTCATAAAAAAGGCAGAATATATCGGAAGAGAAGCGAATTCTATCTTAAAGCTCGCTAGAGATCTACAAGAAATCGAAAGAACAAAATGGAGGGCAGAGAATGATGTTGATAAGATAATTGAACATGTTTTGGACTCTACTTCAACATTGAGAGAGCAAACCAATGTCGAATTAAAAGAAAAGTGTCCAAAAGATATCAGCAAAGTCATAGGAGATTATTCTTTAAAAACACTTTTAACTCAACTGATCAAAACTAGGATACAGACTGGAGAATGTGAAAATATAATATTAAAAGCTGATGAGGAAAAAGACAAAGTTATCATCAACCTCATGGATGATGGGGATAAGCTACCTGATGATATCAAAGGTTTGTTTGAAGGTGAAATTTATGAAGGTTTTACAGCAGGTGTAGGAGGTGTCAGGTATTATATGATTAAAGAAATAGCTAAACATAACAATGCGAAGATCTCAGTGGACGAATCTGAAAAATATGGTGCTAAATTTAAAATTCACTTGCAAAAGGCATAACTTTTTGATATATGATTATCGAAATTGATAAACTTCGATTCCTTTTAAATCAAATAAGTCCTTTGTAGTAATCGATACGATGAAAGGAAAAGATATTGAAAATAATATATCTTCGATGCTGGAGTTAACCAAATTTGTAGGCTCTGGATGGAAACCTATTTCAGTAAGAACTCATCGATGTAGAGAAGGAGTTAATGTATTGAAACAGACCATCACCCTCTACTATGTAAAAGAAGATGATTTAGATGGTCAGGTTGATTTTGATAACAAGGCAAACTTGAGGATACATGTGTTCAGTGAAGATAATTGATCATCATAAAATAACTAGTTATAAAACCAAACCTTTTTTTTTAAAAAAATCTAAATTGTGAATTATACTGATCTTTTTATACTAAGTGTATTCCTATTAGATTTCTAAAAAAATTCCATCGTGTGTGGGAACTTAGTAGAAAGTTACAACTTTTTAGTAATTTTAAAAAAAAGAACTCAATTTTAAGTAAAGTCATCTATTTTTTCAATACGT
>CAZRSB010000006.1:0-63326 GCA_964602715.1 uncultured Thermoplasmata archaeon
GTTGGATCAAAAAATTCTTACCCAAAAAGTTTAAAAAGTTATGTCAATAACTATAATCTAAAAATTCTGGCCATATCGCATCAGTGAGACCCCATGTCAATCTATCATTATGGTCACTGTAGCTCACTCTAGTCGACGCGATGACGCCTGCAGCTCCACCTTCTTGATTCTGTTCCCATGCCTCGACAAATGCATGATCGTGTGAGGCATCATCAGCAGTCTCATGATCAAAATATCCTGTAAGACAGTTCATACTCCAAACCACTGGTAACTTGTCTTCATTTGTTAGATCCTCCACGTCATTATAACGATATGAGGGGGTCCCCCATCCGTAGGGAGAACCGTGATTTCTATGGGTAAGAAGGAAAGTCCCGTCATTGACAGCAGAAGATATCTCATCGGCTTCTCCGTCCCATATCTCCCTATCTCCATTCCAATCCTCACTCAGATGATCAGGGATGGGGTCTCCTCTGTCTCCAGCTGGACCACCGTCGAAGTAAGCGTCATTACCCCAGTATTCTGGTTCATGGTCTCCAGTATACTCATAGATCCTATCAGCTGAGTATTCGCCCAAATATTCATTATCTTCTAAAAAGATAGCTATGTCCTCGCTAGTCTGGGTGAAACGCCTATCGGCATAACCATCGCCACCGCACTGGAATTGTGCAGCGTGCGTACTGCCTTCATAGAAAGAAGTAGAATCAACCGGATCTTTCTCATATTTTATTATCTCATCTACCCTCGACTGTGCCTGATCCTCCGTCTCGACCGTCATCCTTCCGTGGCTGAGATCAGGGAAATACTCAGACTCAGACTCCTCCATAGTTGCATAGTATACGTCAGTACCTATCTTTTCGTTATCATAACTGCTTTCAGTCTCATAGTGAGGAGGGATGTACTCTGCATCTCCGAACAGTAGAAGATATTCGGGAGAAGGATCCCAGTCGTTGTAAGCATCTTCGATGTACGAAGTTATTTCATCTGCGGTCTCACCGGTCTCTTCCGTCGTTGCCACGTGAGTTGGTATACCTGTCTGATCTCTCCAATCAGCTAAGTCTTCAGCGGCATCTTCAAATTCAGGAGGTGCGATGATCAGGAATTCTGCGGCTCCTTCAGTCCCTCCTCCTGCCGCTGATAGAATATCGTTATCATCGTATACCATGAACTGCTCCTTTTCATCCATATACGTCATGATCGATTCATCACCAGCTTCGGCTTTAGCCTCAAGAACACTCTCTGAGTTTATAGCCAAGCGTTCCCTTATCTCATCAATGTTCGAGTTTTTTAATTGAAAAGAAGTTTGCTGAATTTCCTCTTCAAAATTCACGGTGATAGAAAGCTCTGGGTATGCGCTCAACGTCTCCTGTACGGGGTTGTATTGATAGGGATATTTCTCTATGATCATGTATTCCAGACCGTCTGTAGAACCTTGATCTTCTGTATCTACAAGATATCCTGGGAAGTCTTCATCCGTGTTATAGATCTCCTCATCTTTGGTAAATTCGGGTTCGTATCTGTCCTCATCGAACATCTCCGAGGAATGATCAACAGCAGGTCTAGGAGGCTGTACAGGAGGAATCTCCACGTCTTCATACTCTAGAGATTCTCCTTCCGATATCTCAATTTCAAGAGAATTCCCTTCAGGTATCATGATCCATTCTCTATATACAGGAAGTTCCGGTGTTCCCACTTCGCCTTCACCTGCATCTGAAGACCTCAATACCTGAGATAGGTCATCTTCATCGTTCAAGGAAGATAACACATCTGAAGATATATCTGCTTCGATCATGAAGTCCAAACCCTCTTTCTCTTTCATCTCAAAATCCCTATTGAGAGATCTAGATTCAGCTTCTTCACTCTCTAATTCTGATATCTCTTCTTGGATTTCATTTAGCTCAAATTCTTCACTAGTAACTTCTTCTGATCGGACCGCTCCAATAGAAGCAGCTCCTATCGATGTGAGTATTATGACCATTAAAAAAACCGCCATTATGCTGTTCTTGATCTTTTCTCGATCTGTTGAAACACTTTCATTGAATCTTTTCATTATGATTGCCTCTTAATGGTCCGACAAAGGGTGTGATATAAAAATTTAGGGGATGGGGTGTCTGATAAACTTTTAGTGATTTCTAATTTTAAGAAAATCATGATGTAAGGGAAAAGATCTTTCAATTCTACTGGTGTTTTCATTCCCACGCTTCACGCATTGGAGGGCGATTCCGGGTAAAATACAAGAAGAATGGAACAAAAACAGACGATTCTGTTATATACAGCTATGAGAACAATACCTGCATATTGGCGGGAAAAAACATTATAGGCTTTGTCTGAAAGATGTGATAACTGGAAAAACAGTTAATGAAAGAATCGTTGATGACCTATCTAGACAAAATGTCACAAGATTCATAAAACTGTCGTACAATACATTATCATCTACTAATCCAGAATTAGTTAATAGAGGCTTTAAAAATAGGATAGAAATCAATCCCTCTATACCCATTACTACTGCGGATAGTTTGGAAAATCATCTCTTCGCAATCGCATCTTATCATAACAAAAAACTATCACTAAATAGTTGACAGACTCAAAAAATCAAAAGTATATTATATCCTACCAACTATACCTCGTTCAATACAAGAGCGAGTCAGAGGTGAATTTCGGTGTTGAATACGGAGGAAAGATCCAAGGATGCTGAAGTATCAAAGACAACTGGGTTATCTTTGGCTTTGACAGAGATCCGATACCGATATAGATTGGAAGAACAGAGAAGGCAGATTCTCGAAAGCAAAGCGAAGATATTGATGGGGTTTATAGGTGTTATCGTAGCTTTGAGCTCTTTATTTTTTGGAGGTCTAGAAGATCACAACATCACTCTACTCCCATTTTTCGGGTTGATAGGTATCGCATTGGTATATGCTTTCCTTTCCGTTAGTCTAGAAAAAAAGGAACATCCTCACAAAAAGACACAAGATTTCTATCAGTATTCAAAGAAGGATCCTAGAAAGCTGCAAGACGAGTTCTTGAGGAACTACATAACTGCGACTAAAAAATTGGAAGTCGATAATGAAGAGACGGTAAATAATCTGCAAAGATCGTTCAAATTCACAACTCTCTCCGTCGCCTATCTGGTAGGATATGCAGTCCTCTTTTTTATTCTCCAAGTTATCTAGAATATATCTTTTAATCCCTTTGATGGTTTTCCCAGGATTTGGGTTAAATATCCTTTGATCATAAAACTCACCAAATACTACATGTTCTTTCTACAAAACCCACTCAGGTAAAAACTTATAATGTAGTTATATATGGAATGAACATGTCCTCTAGAGAAGAAATCGAAAAGCTGAAGGAAAAAAATGATGCAGTGATAGTGGCTCACAACTATCAAATAGGAGAGATCCAGGACATAGCTGATTTTGTTGGTGATTCCTTTGGCTTAGCTAAAAAAGTCACTGAACTGGACGTTTCTAATGTGGTTTTTTGCGGAGTAGATTTCATGGTAGAATCTGCTGCGGTGATGAATCCAGATAAAAACATCATCCATCCCGAACCGGAGGCGAGTTGTCCTATGGCAAAGATGGTTGATATTTTAGAATTAAAAGAATATAAACAAAAAAATCCCGACACAGCGGTGGTATCTTATGTCAATACCAACATCGAAACCAAGGCTGAAACAGATATATGCTGTACGTCTTCTAACGCTGTGACGGTGGTAGAAAGTTTGGACAATGCTAAAGTGATATTTCTACCCGACAAAAACCTCGGTCACTATATCAAAAGATTTGTGACCGATAAAGAAGTAGAGGTGTGGGATGGATTTTGCGGCACCCATGACAACATAACTGAAAAAGACGTGAAGGTGCTTTTGGAAAAATATCCTGATGCAGAAGTCGTTGTCCATCCTGAATGCAAACCAGAAGTCGTCGACCTAGCTGATCATACTGAATCAACAGCGGGTATCTTACAAAGAGCTAAAGAATCATCAGCAGAACACATGATAATCGGAACTGAAAAGGAGATGGGATACAGACTGAAGAAAGAAGTTCCTGATAAAGAATATCATTTTCCTAGAGAACCGACCTGTCAAAACATGAAGAAGATAACGTTAGAAAAAATCCTTAAGTCTCTTGAAAATCTGGAGCCTATTGTCACTGTTGACGAGGAACTAGCACGCAGAGCTAAGAAACCATTAGAACGTATGGTCCAGGTAGGAAGAGGTAGTGGATGACGGATACCTACGAATGTATCAAAACTGATTTTCTCGTTGTAGGGAGTGGGATAGCTGGCCTTTACACTGCTTTAAAATTGAGTAGATCAGGTCATGTTCAAATAATTACAAAAAATGAAGCTAAGGAAAGTAGTACACAATATGCTCAAGGAGGCATAGCTGCTGTTCTAGATAAAGGCGATTCATGGGAACTTCATATGAAAGACACTCTAGAAGCAGGGGACGATTTTTGTGATAAAGATGCAGTTGAATTTCTAGTAAGGGAAGGACCGGATAGGGTAAAAGAACTCATCGAATTAGGTACCCAGTTCGATTTTATCGAGGGTGAATTAGATCTAGCTAAGGAAGGAGCTCACAGCAGGAGAAGAGTATTACACGCAAGAGGAGATGCTACAGGTGAAGAGATCAGAGGATCTCTTACGGATGTAGTCAGAGATAACAAAAATATAGAATTGAAAGAGAGAAACTTTCTCATAGATTTTGAAGTAAAGGATAACAAATTCGCTGGAGCCATATGTTGGGATGACGATAAAAACTCTATAATATTTTACCGTGCAGCCTATGGGATCTTGGCGAGTGGGGGCTGCGGCATGGTTTATAAAAACACGACGAACCCAGACGTTACAACGGGTGACGGAGTCGCAGTTGCATATAGAGCCGGAGCCGATATCACAGACATGGAATTTATCCAATTCCATCCTACAGCTCTGTACGATCCTGATGGGGTCTCGTTTCTCATATCTGAGACGGTTAGAGGCGAAGGGGGTATACTCAGGAACCAAGATGGCTACCGATTCATGCAAGATCACCACGAGGATGCAGAGTTAGCTCCTAGAGATGTCGTTGCTCGGGCTATGATCGATGAGATGGACAAATTCGGAAGTGATTACATATGGTTAGATGTCAGTCACTTAGATGAAAAATACCTCAAAGGTCGTTTTCCAAAGATCTATCACAAACTGCAGGAAAACGACATAGACATGGCTGAAGATATGATTCCAGTGGTGCCTTCCGCCCATTATATGATCGGGGGCGTGAAGACCGACTTGAACGGACGAACATCCATAGAGCGTCTCTACGCCTGCGGCGAAGTCGCCTGTAACGGAGTACACGGTGCTAATCGTTTAGCTAGTAACTCTTTACTCGATGGGATCGTTTTTGGACATAGGATAAACGAACATATAAGGAATGAAGGACTAAACCAAGTTATAGAAATCGAAAATCCTACCGATGTACCTGCTATAGGTGAACCCGATATCGATGTGAAGGGTATAAGAAATGATATGAGGAGAAAGATGATCGATGATTCGGGTATCATAAGAAACAGCAATGAACTATTAAAACTCGATTCATGGCTCAAGGACAAATTAGAGGTCCTAGAATCACTCAATTCATGGAATATCCTTGCTTTTGAAACTAAGAATATGCTTAGAGTAGGTATGCTGATAACACGCTCAGCACTTTTAAGAGAAGAAAGTAGAGGAGCACACTACCGCTCGGACTTTCCGAGTACAAAGTCTAAATGGAAAGATAAACATACTATATCGAATATCAATAATCCTAAGGGGTACGTAAAATGAATATGCAAAAAGTTAGGACGATCGTAAAAAACGCACTAGAAGAGGACCTAGGTACAGGAGATATCACGACTGAAAATGTTATCGAACAAGGTGAAACAAGTAAAGCTGAAATATTCTTCAAAGAAGAGGGTGTGCTTGCAGGACTGCCTGTCGCAAAATCAGTTTTCAAAGAACTCGATGAAACTATCGAATTCTCTATTCTAAAAGAAGAGAGCGAGATGATAAAGGAAGGTGAAAGAGTGGCTGAAATAAGTGGTAGAACCGAGGCTATATTGAAAGGAGAACGACTTGCACTGAACTTTCTTCAAAGGCTATCTGGGATAGCCACTCAAACTAGAGAGTATGTTGACAAAGTTGAGGGATATGACGTTAAAATTGTGGATACTCGAAAAACCACACCTAATCTCCGTATATTAGAGAAGTACGCAGTCAGAGTAGGTGGAGGGAACAACCACAGGATGGGACTGTACGATTGTGTACTCATAAAAGATAACCATATTCGTTCTGCTGGAGGTATTCAGGAAGCTGTGAGGAGGGTCGAAAACGATCACACCATAAGGATAGAAATCGAAATCGAGAGTCTAGATGAAGTCAAAGAAGCGCTAGATGCAAAAGTAGATATGATCATGTTAGATAATATGGACTATGAACAGATGGAAAAAGCAGTTGAGTTGATAGGTGACCAAGCGGTTATAGAAGCCTCAGGAGGGATAGAGCTCGATAATATCCGAGAGGTCGCTGCTACAGGGGTGGACGTGATATCAGTGGGCGCACTTACCCATCAGATCAGTTCATTAGACATTAGTTTAGATATCGTACATCAACAATTATAAGTATAAAAAGTTCTTTTAAATATTGATGAATTCGCAGAAAGGAGAAAAAGAATACACAGAAAAGGTAGCAGAACTCGATGAAAAAAAGCTCTCACTTCAAGGCATCGCAAAGAAGTTAGATGAGCCTATTGAGGATATCAGGGAAATCATAATCACATCACCAAAAATGTCTGAAAGATTAAAAAAGATCGCTCTTGAGTCTGAAGCCTTTGACTTGTTTGAAAAGGGTAAAACTCCCAAGCGACTGGTCAAAGAGGGTTTTTGTGATCTTGAAAGAGCAGAATCTATCTATGAGAAATTTCTCTCTTTTAGAGAAACGAAAGAGGAAGACGAGGATGAAAAAGGATACAGCAAATTGTCGACCCAGGTAGGACTTTTAGGAAGCAGATTGGCCCAACTTGAGATAAAGATCATGGACTCATCGCTTTTACCTAAGACTTTTGAATGCAAGAACTGCGGCTACGAAGACAGATATGCTGTTGCGATGGTATGCAAAAGATGTGAAAATGTTACTCTAAAAACACTAGATTCCATGCCAAAAAATATCGCACAAACAAAAATACTATCGAACAACATAATCTCTAGTGATGATGACTCTGATGGGGAAGAAGATGATAAGGAAGAAGCATAATGAGCATATGGCTTTCTACCTTGTTTTTTCAACTTGGGAACCTCTCTAGTCTCTCTGTATTTGCGGGTTAATTGCCAAATTCGACGTTTACTGATATCGAAATCTTCTGCTGCCTGTTCAACGGATAATCTCTGGTCTTCTACCCAGGTCACTATTTTTCTGACTTACTCGTTGTTTAGGCCCATAGAATGATTATTATTCTCTCTACTTGAATTACAGAGGAATTTTCGATCATCCTTTCATTTCGAGCATAGCTCTCGTGACACGCAGTAATTCATTCCTGCTATCAAAGGATTTCTTTTTAGAATTCCTTTTAGACTTGATGAAATTTTTTGCAGATAATACCTGAAGCCCTCTCAGTCGAAAATATTATATGGCACTAACCTTATTTGATATACTGACTAGTCGGTTTGTTAGGAGTTGAGATCATATGGAAGAAAATATCACCTCAAAGGAGAAGATATTGAAGACCGCGTTCGAACTGTTCGTAGATAGATCGTATGAGAACGTGTCTCTCGAAGAGATAGCTGAAAGATCAGACTTATCTAAAGGAGCTATCTTTCACTATTTTGACTCGAAGTACGATCTTGCGGTAAATTGTTTGATAAATCACTTCGAAGCTATCAAAAAATCTTCTTTTGGGGAAATAGAGAGATATGAAGACCCTAAGGAAAAGTTAGAGAAGACTATAGATATGTCATTTGAACTTTTCATAAAGAGGCCTAAATTTACAAGATTCGTACTGGAGATATACGAGATCGGAGCGGACAGAGAGGAGAAGCAGGAAGAGCTTGAGGTCATAGAGATACTTTCTCAGTTCATAAAAGAAACTGAAGATATCTTCGAAGAGCTGGAGATCCCAGATCAAAGAGCCAGGGCCCATCTATTGTGGGCAGTTGTAGACGGTATAGCTCTCCAGTATTATGTATGGGAAGAAAATCCCGAGTTCCCTGACAAAGAGGACCTCAAAGACGATATCTACAAGATGTTTTCCAATCGTTTTGAGATCGAAAACGAAAGAGGTGATAAACATTGAGCGATAATACCCAGGACAGACCCGTATTGATCAAAGGAAAAAACATCCACAAGGCCTACAGGATCTATTATCCCATGCCGAGGAAGGAGGAAGTTTTAAAGGGAGCGAATATAAGGATCCGAAAAGGCGAGATCACCGGTATAGTGGGTGGGAACGGTTCAGGCAAATCCACCTTGATGAGGATCCTGGTCGGGGACCTGAAAAAGGATCGGGGAAAGATAGAAAAAAAAGGCACTATAGGATGGTGTCCTCAGGAATTGAGACTGTATCCTCGACTGACCGCAAACGAGACCTTCAAGCTCTTTGGAAAAGCTTATGAAATGGGTAGTGAAGAGATCCGAGAAGCGAAAGACGAATTAGCGGAAGAGCTGGATTTTCATGATTATCTAGACACTAGGATAGACAGATTGAGCGGAGGGAACAAACAGAAAGTGAACTTGAGTATCGCTCTGATGCACGATCCAGACGTTTTGATGCTTGACGAACCTTATACGGGATTTGACTGGAAGACCTATCAATCTTTCTGGAGTATGAGCGAAAAACTGACCGAAGAAGGGACAGCTATTGCCGTGATATCCCACATCATAGAGAGAGAGGAGAAGATAGATACACTATATGAGTTGAAAGACGGCAGGGCGCTCGAAAGATACTCCGGAGGGGGATAATATCAACAGAGATCTGATCTCGACAGATATATATAACGGGCTGTTGACCTTCTTTCGAAAACCCTTCAATCTGGTTTCACTGATATTGGTCCCTTTCATATTGATAGAGGGGTTGGGATATGCTTTAGGAACGATGCCCGAAATTCCCGGTATGGCTACGATCCCCGAAAATGAGGGAAGGATGATAGGAGCGCTGTTCAGTACCGCTTTTCTCACAGGTATGATGGGTGTATTTCAAGTGATAAACGCTAGGGAAGGTGATAGAAGATTGAATATAGCTGGTGCCGATCATTTTGATCTCCTAGCCATCAGAATCTTCACCATACTGATCTTAGGGGCTCTAGTTTCGGTGATAAGCTACGGAGTTTTTTTGAGAACCATCACGCCTGAATCTCATTTTTTAGCTTTTACCCCATTGATAAGTGCTAGTATGATATACGGTTTTTTCGGTGTGCTCATCGGAGCTGTATTACCTGGAGCTGCCGTATCTAAAGAACTCGAAGGTTCTTTGGTCATGGTCTTCTTGGTCGATATAGACATTTTTATGGGGAGTGGTCTTTTCGAAACTCAAGAGTGGATACAGGAGTATTTTCCTCTACACCACCCCCATAATATGCTCAGAGAAGCGGTGGTACATGGCACCTACACTCCTCAGGATACCTCCATGATCGCTCTGTACTCATTGGTGCTGCTACTTCTGGTTTCGACAGTATTCTATTTTATCTCAAGAGGTGGTCATTGATGAAATTTTCAGTTACGATCAAGAACATCGCTTTCAACTTCGCTATAAGCTTGAAAGAAAAGTTCAGAAATCCCATATTGGTCTCTTTGATGACCTTTCTTCCTGTTTACTTCCTATTCTTAGCGGCTCTAGTCATGCCTGATGATACTATTTTCCTAGAGATCATTGGAGAGGAAACATACATGGGGGACGTCTATCTGATGTCGTTTACACCGGTTACCGCTTCCCTCGTCACCTCTCTGTTCGGTCTTTTCATCATGATCGAGGCTAAAGATACTGACAGAAGACTGTTGATTGCGGGATCGACTCGCTTTCAGATCACGACATCTAGATTTTGGATGATATTGGTCGTCTCAATTCTCGTTTCAGCTATATCGATCGGTATGATGTTGATAAGCTTTACTCCAGAGGACTTGATCATGTTTTTTCTCGTCACCATGCTCATCTCGCTTATCTATGGGAACATAGGCATGATCGCTGGAACTTTACTCAGCAAGTTGAGCGGAGTCTACGCTATGATGATGTTAGTCAGTCTAGATGCGGGTGTTTTTCAAAATCCAATTTTTATGCAGGAAGAGCCTGCATGGTGGATGAGAATATTACCGGCTTACCATCCGATGGAATTGGCCAATGAAATAGCCTTCCTTGGCGAGATACAGCAAACTTCCAGTTTGATATATACTATTGTTATCCTACTTATCCTCTTATTGGGCGCGACCGCGGCATTTTATTTGAATTCAAAGCGATGACTCCTAACCGATAACATCTTCAAATAGAATGAGTATAGCTGATCTTAGTATCCTCATTATTTGAGTCGTTCTCTTTTAGTGATTGTTATAGGGTTATTCATAATCGCGACAGGTGACGGAATGAGGCTAAACCATGATTTGATGCAATCTACTGCTATTAAAAGGCGTCTCACTCCTCGCTAGCACAAACTATCGACTTTTCATATTTCCCGATAACCGCACCGATTTTACAACTTTCCATAATCAAAAAACTCTTAACTACTCTCTACTTATCTAATACCGATGGAAAAATTATTGACCTATTGCCCGCGATGCAGATCAAAATTTTACAGCGATGTTGATGAAAAGGATGAGGATGGTTATATCCAGATAGTTTGTCCTCACTGTAATTTTGAATATGGAGACAGATATGATAAAAAACGCGTAAAAGAGATGAAATATAATTGGGAGCTCTATGATAATATAAAGCTCAGATTGGAAAAAAGTGAAAGCACTAATATCCATCTAAATTATGCGGGATTTTCTTTCATTTTTATCCTAGGGCTATTCGCCATAGGTGTTTTTTCCTTGGTCCACTACACCTCCTTTACTGTACTTCATAAATCAATCTGGATGGCTGGACTGATCTTCAGTTTTTTCGTCGTACTAGGTACGTATAACAGTTTAAAGCGTAGGTCATTCATATTATCTTTCACTGGAGGCATATTCGCAATTTTAGGGATATTTGTCTGGAGTTTTTTACTTTCAGAAGTAAGATTTTTACTGAACCAAAATATTTTTTCCTTTTTTTATACTCTTCTGGGCCTGTTTTTATCTGTATTCTCACTCATCTTGATATTGAAAAATAGGACGGATTTTGACTACGGTTATTGAGGTTCGGATTACCAATAAACGGTAAAAAAGTTTTAGTAACTTCATCGATGCTATTCTACTGATATTTCCATGAATGTCCGAAAGATCGGAGAGAATATTATACTGGTCGGAGTCGACTATTTAGGGACAGAAAGTTTAGACATTGAATTGATGGCACTCGTTGAAGAATACGATCCAGACATAGTAGGACTTGCTCTCTGCGAGAAACGATTTGAAACAATAGAAGAAAAAGAAGATTGGTTAGAAAAACCTCTTCTCCCTTCCTATAAAACCGGAGAAACAGGTACTCTAGTCTACCAGACATTTTTGGAATCTATCAGAGAGAATTTGAGGAGATTTAAAAAATTAGATCCAGAAGTAAATATAGCTGAATTGGTAGATCTTGCTGATTTTTTAGATGTTGATGTGGAATTTATCGATAGAGATGTGACCCTGACCTTCAAACGAGCTTTCAGCAACATGGGTCCTATCGAAAAATTCAAGATGGCCTGGTATTTCAGATCGGCAATGCTGTCTTTTTCCGATGATACTAAATTCTCGACTATAGAAGGTCTTCAGGAAAAAGATGACATGGTTGAAGGAGTTATATCTACAATGGAAAACTTTGCACCTGGTGTCGCAGGACTTGTAAGAAAAGAAAGAGACGAATACATGGCTAAAAAGATATATCATATTTCAGAAGAAAAAAAGATGCTGTCGATTTTACCCGAAAGTAAAGTGGATCCAGTATCAAAGGAGATACAGGAGTTAAAAAAGGGAGAAAGGGATTACGAGTTCAAAGGTCTTCGTGATCTAGAAGATGTAGGTAAAAAACTGTATAAAAAGTCTCTCCACTATCTACCTCATGTTTTACTCCTTGGTTTTGCGATATATCTTTTCTTTTTTACTGAGACTTTGAATATATGGATGGCCTGGATCTATTGGGTTTTAGCTGTAGGAGGTATGTCGGCTTTAGGTTCTGCGATCGTGAAAGGACATCCCATCTCCGTAGTATTATCATTCCTCTTAGCGCCGATAATGTCTTTGACTTTACATGGGCCTGGATGGGTCGCAGGTTACGTCGAAGCTAGAATTAGAAACCCCCAGATCAGAGACATTCAAGAATTGACCAGGTCAAAATCGATCAATGAATTTTTATCTAATAATTTGATCCGTCCGATAATGGTAGGTATATTCTCAAATGTATTCACATGGATAGGACTTTTTGTGATTCTTCCTATAATGTTGTCTGTACTCTAAAGGAAGGATATCATGGAAATGTTTAAGATCATCAAAAGAGGTTTTCAAGGATCTCTGATAGGTATCGCAAATCTTATGCCTGGTGTGTCTGGAGGGACCATAGTCCTATTGATGGGTATATATGAACGTTTGATATATGCGATCAACACCATTCCATTCTATGATTTCCTATTATTGATTAAAGGCAAAAAAGTGGAGATGTTTAAGAGCATAAAAGAGATCGACTTTCTATTTCTAATTCCACTTTTTTTTGGAATGATTTTCTCTACAATCATCTTTGCAAAGATACTAGGACATCTCTTATACAGCTTTCCAGCATATACTAATTCTTTTCTTTTTGGATTGATTATGTCCTCAGCACTTACGTTATATCATAGGGTTGAAATATTTGATAAGTTCTCTCTCTTTGCGTGCATCATCGGTTTTTTTTCTGCCTTTATAATCGTTGGGCTTCCTTCGCTTCAAACCAATCATTCATTGATCATTGTGTTCATCGCTGGTGCCTTATCATTGATGTCGATGCTTCTTCCTGGATTGTCTGGTGCCCTAGTACTTATAATCATGAACCAATATGAATATCTGCTCAACTCACTTAACGATCTTGACCTGACTGTGATCTCTGTTTTCATGATGGGGGGTATCACAGGAATTTTAAGCCTTGCAAAAGGTATAGAGATTTTATTCAAAAAGCATAGAGCTGCTACATTGTTTTTTCTATTTGGTCTAATCCTTGGCAGTCTTAGAGTACCGGTAACCGAAGGATTTGCTGCAGATCCCTCCTTGATAGAATGGCTGATCCCTGCTGCTGTAGGTTCCTTACTGATATCTAGTTTAGAGCTGATATATGTTAAAGTCTTTAATTGATATCAAATCCTCTTGAATCCTCGTTTTACCCATCCAAATATGGCTCTTCTCATGTAAAAAAAGGTTTGTCTTAAAGTCCTGTTTTCGCCCTCTACTCTCGTCTCCCCATTTTTTATTCTCTTGATGATGTCCTCCCAGTCATCAACTTTATCGGTCAATGTGTAAGCTTTTCCGATCGTTTTTAATCTATGGCTATCACTTCCTCCTGTAATAGGAAGATCCAATCTCTCTGCTAGAGCCCGTGCTTGTCGATTTCTTATCCCCCAGCCTCTACCATTTAGACCTTCGATCCCATCCCAATCATTTTGAAGAACATTTTTTTCTCCTATCCCTGACCAAAATCTATAGGGATGTGCGGCTATTGCAAGACCTGAGTGATCTCTGATCGTATCTATCGCGTCCTCTATACTAGATTGGCGGCCAACCTCTTCTTGAAGGCCAAAACCGATGACATGGCCTACAGGTGTAGTTATCTCTATTCCGGGAACGATTATCAGGTCCGTTTCGATCTTTTTTGCCACTTCGTAACCTTTGATAGAATTATGGTCTAATATAGCTATTCCATCTAACCCTCGCTTTTCTGCTGTTCTTAATATTTCTTTAGGAGTACATTTCGAATCGCCAGAGTAAACTGAATGTATATGCAGATCAAACTTCATCAAGACCACTCTTCTACAAAATCTAATATTTTTTCTTTGGTTTTTTTATCCTCTTGCTTTGAATTCTTCTTTATTTTATTTAAGATTTTATCTATTTCTCTTATAAGTTCTTGCTTTTGCTCGTTATCTGCTAAGGGTAGCCTAGTAGCATAAACCAACGCATCCAAACATGGATCTTCTCGGCTTAAATATTCCTCACACTCAATTATTTTTTCTAAGATCTCACCTTCGAACAGTTTTATCTTCGCTTCCCCATATCTGTCAGTCCTTCTCACAATTTTAGTTTTCTTCGTTTTACAAAGATAGACTTTACTCGCTTGAGTAGGATACACGTATCCATTTTTCTGAATAAATTCATCATCTCCCAATTCTTGTTGGTTTTTTTTATTATGACCTGTAAGAGCTGCTTTGAAAAAAATATTAGGATTATCAGTTAAAGAAAAAGAAAAGGATTTCCCTTCGACGAGTCTGGTTCCTGTATCTGAAGGCAGATAAAGACGACCACCTATTTTAGAACCGGTGATCTCTGCCCCTACGGCCGCAAAATTCGGCCAATCATTCGAGGTACCAAGGATTCCTTCATAATATGTCATATCATGCGACTTCCATACCGCCTTTAGGAGAGGTGGTATTCGTTTTCTCATCTGGTAGATTCACTTTAGGCAAAGGGATAGGGGGTGGCAAGTTCAAATCTTTAGCGATCGTTACAGCTTGAGGTATGCATTTTTTAATCACTACACTGTGTATTCTTTTAGCGATCTCATTTGGCATCTTCTTTTTTTCCCTCCAATTTTGTGCAAGATCGGGTAGTTCCCCTATCAAGATCATGGATCCTTTTATCTTAATCATTCCGATGCTAGAATAGCCTGCAGTGAATTTGAACTCAATAGAGTTCTTATCTGCTTCAATTTTTCTGATATTAGTAACTGAACTGTTATGATCGATCTTTATATTCTTTTTTTTATCATCTCTTTCACTGTATCGTTCAGCTTCTATCGCCTTCAATTCGAATCTTTTTATCTTCATCGCTATTTCTACTTGTTGATGGTTTAATAATCTTTTCATGTCACCATCTTTTTTTCAGATAGAGGGAAAATATTTATAATATTGTAAGACCTATTTTGGAGGGAACTGTTTACATAAAGTAGTGATTTATATGCCTCCTGCAAGCACTCTTAAAAATATATTGGATGAACTTAAACGGAACTCAGATGTCGAGCATACCACTCTCGTCTCAAGGAGTGGTATGCACATAGCAGGTGAAGTTCCAGAAGATGCCCATCAAGAAACTTATGTGGCCATGTCCGCCATACTTTTGGGTTCTTCTGAAACTGCAACTTCAGAATTACATGATGAATTAGAATATGTTTTAGTTGAACTGACTAACTCAAGGATGCTGATCCAGAGTTGTGGACCATCATCTATTTTGGTTTCGAAGTTGAGTTCGAAGGGCGAAATTGATGAGACCCTTGAAAAAGCTTATGCGGCGATTGAAAGTTTAAAACAAGCACTATGATTTCCTAGGGGGTATATACATCAGTAAGGGCTTTATTAATTGTAATGTCATCCCAATAAAAAAGAGGTCAGAACAGTACCACGGTTTCGTGGTAAAAGAAGGAACCATCAGACACATCGATGACTTCGACGTGATAATGGAGAAAACTGACCAAAAAATTGACCTGAAAGGCAAATTTGTTCTTCCTGGCTTTATCGATTCTCATACCCATCTTTTAGAGGAAGGATTGAGAGAGAAGTGGGTCAATCTTTATGAAGAAGATTCTATTGAGGGTGTTCAATATTATCTAGAAAAAAGAGCCTTAGAAACTCCTCCCGGAGAGTGGGTAGTAGGTGTTGACTTCGATGAGTCCAAATGGAAAAAGACTAAATCTCCATCGAAAAAGGATCTCGACGAAGTATCTGAGGAGCATCCTATCGTGATCAAAAGGATATGCGACCATGCAGCTGTAGCCAACTCTCTCGCTCTAGAAAAGATAGATGATGATTGGGAGATGACCGATGAGGAGACAGGTGTTTTAAAGGAAGATGTGGTCAGAAATCTAAATGATATCATAGGTGTGGATGAGGAGGAGAAGATAGAAGCCATCAAAACTGCTATAGAAAAAGTTCATGCCAACGGGATAACTTCTATTCACGATATTGTGGATAAAGATGTTTGGAACCTATACAAAAAGTTAGATGATGAAGATCAGTTGGATCTTAGGATCAATTGTTATATTCATCATGAGGTTTCAAAAGGCTTAAAACCTATGGACTACAGCGAATTTTTATCTCTGAAAGGGATCAAGGTTCTGACAGATGGATCGATAGGAGCTAGAACCGCTGCTCTCCACGAAGATTACTCTGATAACCCTGGAAACCGAGGGACGTTATTATTGAGTAAAAACGAATTAGAAGAGATAATAAAGGACGCCGAAGAGAGAGACTTCCAGGTCATGACCCATGCTATCGGAGATAGAGCTATTTCAACTGTTTTAGACGCCTTCGAAAACGCATCTACGAGAACCGATGAGCTTCGACATAGGATAGAACACGCCGAGATTTTGTGGGAGGAGGACATCAAAAAAATACGTGAACTTGGATTGATACTTTCGACTCAACCTAATTATGCTTATAAATGGTCGTCCTCCTCTGAGATGAACGAGACGAGACTTGGAAAAAGAAGACTGGAAAAATCTAATCCGTATTGGGATATACAACGTTCTTTGGTCGAGATGGCCTTTGGTTCTGATAATATATTCCTATCACCATTATTCAATATTCACTGTGCAACTAATCATCCAATTCTAAACCAAAGGATATCGACATATAACGCTCTTAAAAGTTACACCTCGAGTGGTGCTTATGCCTCTAGAGAGGAAGAAAAATTAGGTTCATTTGAAGAGGGCAAAGCTGCTGATTTCGTCGTGCTATCTGATAATCCTCTAGAGGTCAATGATGTACGTGATATCGAGATTTTAATGACCGTAATTGGTGGTAAGATCGTCTTTGATAATAGAGAAGACTGAGTCCATCTGCTTTCAATTATTGTGTAACTTTCCGATTATCTTAAATAATCCTATTAGATTAAGTAGTTGGTGTTTAAGATGACCGAAGTGCTAGAAGATTTAAAATATACTTCTAACCATGATTGGGTTGAAGTAGAAGATGGAAAAGTAAAATACGGTATCACCGATTTTGCACAAGATGAATTAGGAGATATAGTATATGTGGAATTGCCTAGAGTTGATGATCAGGTAAGCAAAGAGGATATGTTGGGAGTTATAGAATCTGTAAAAACTGTAACTGATCTTTACGCTCCCGTCTCAGGAACCATAACAGAAGTCAATGATGAGTTAGAGGCGAGTCCAGAACTTTTGAACGAGGATCCTTACGGAGAAGGTTGGATAGCAGTCATAGAGTTATCAGATAAAAAAGAGATAGAGAACTTAATGAACGCTGAGGAATATAGGGACGAGATATAGAAAACTCTTTCACTTTCTTTTTAAAATAAAGAAAAGGTTTTTTGTGTCATTCTTCTAGTATACTGAAATGTTTGTGTGCTGGAAAGCCTTCATGGAAACAGAACTTTATACCCTGAAAGTCCTTTCTAAATTCCATCACATCTTTTTTAACGTCCTCTGGCTTTTCTCCGTCGATTACTATCCTTTTGATGAATTCTGCTACTTCGTCCATATGGGTCTCTTTCATTCCTAGTCTAGTGAGTGCCTGACTCCCAAGTCTGATTCCGCTTGGTTCATTAGCACTATCAACATCGTCCCAAGGCATCAAATTCTTGTTGGCTATGATATTAGCGTCTTCCATAGCTTCGACTAAAGTCTCACCGCCGCCTTCATCTTGAACATCGATTGCTAATGCATGAGACCTTGTGAATCCTTTATGTTCACAAAGTACGTCTATACCGCGCTCGTATAGAGATTGACCGAGTGCTTGAGCATTTTTTATTATTTGATCAGCGTATTCCTCTCCAAATTTTTGATGTTCAGCTAAAGCAACTCCTAAAGCCGCCATCGAATGGAGGTGATGATTAGATACTACACCAGGGAACATGCCAAAAAACAAAGACTCTTCCATCTGCTCATCTCTTGGATTTGATAATATGATGCCTCGTTGAGGACCAGGAAGCGTCTTATGCGTGCTCCCAGTCATAACTTCTACGCCATGTTCCATCGGTTGTTGAAATTTGCCGGCTCCTATCAGACCTAAAACATGGGCCGCATCGTACCATACATAACATCCAACTTCTTCAAATACATCTTTTAATTCTTCAAGTGGTGGAGGGAATAAGAACACGGATCTACCAAATAAAGCGATATCGGGTTCCTCATTCCTTATCAATTCTTTAGTACCCTCTGGATCAATGTTCATCTCTTCTACATCGAAGGGATAAGTCTTCGGTTTCATGCCTCTTAGCCCAACTGAACCAAACTCTGCACTGCTTATATGAGCACCGTCTGAGACATCCACTGATGTTATGACTTTGTCTGGGCCTCCAAGAGCCATCAAAACAGCTTGGTTTGCATTGGTACCGGATATTGGTCTAACATCGGCATAATCTACTCCAAACAATTCTTTAGCAAGCTCCTGAACCTTAAGTTCTATATTATCTACGTAGATATTTCCTTCGTAATATCTGTCACCAGGGGGTCCCTCGGCGTACTTGTCCTGTAGTTCAGAAAGCATCAAATCTCTAGCCATCGGGCTGATTATGTTCTCTGAAGCTATCATCGGTAAGGACTTGGAGAACCATTCTACGTGTTTTTTTGCCTGCTCATGTATATAATCTGCATCTTCTTTCATAGGCGCACCATCCAAGAGCCAATTATGAACAACATATAAATCATTTCTGTTCGATTTCTCGATTTTTTGAAAATCTATAGGAAAACTCTTAAATCTATAATCGTATGATGTTGTAGAAAGGGATTGGAAATATGGCGAAAATTGAAGATTATAAAGCTAAGGATATAATGAGTGAGAAACTTCCGAGTGTAGAACCTAATGACACCATATCAAATGCTATTGGAATTATGAAGAAACACGATTTGGAAGATGTGCCAGTTGTTCAGGATGGAGATCTAGTTGGTATAATAAGCGACGCGACGTTCATAGAAAAGAGAAGTTTGCCCTTCTCCACGAAGGTGAAACATATAATGAGTAACCCTCCTAAAGTGGAAGATGAGGACTCTTTGCTTAAAGTAAGTGAGATGTTACTTTCATCAGATTATAGAGGAATACCTGTAACCAATCAACGAGATGAGTATATTGGCTTTATTACCCGAGACGATATAACAGATATTATTCCTTCATTAGAAGAGTTGAAGAAAACTACAGTTAAGGATTTTATGACGCCTTCACCAGCTACTATAGAAGAGCACCAAAAGATAGGTAAAGCTAGAGCTATGATGAAAAGATATGACGTCAGAGTTTTACCTGTCGTAGATACACATGGTCATCTCAGCGGGATGGTAGGTATACAGGACATAATAAATAAAGTTGCCCAGCCGATATCCAGACAAGAACGCGGAGAAAGAACGGGTGAAAGAGATTCATATAAGGATATTGAAGTGAGTAGTATAATGTCTGAACCGCCTATCACTACATCTCCTAACTCAGAAATAAAAAGTGCAGCTTCCGAGATGTTAGAACACAATATATCCACATTACCAGCGACAGATGACGGTAAGATAAAAGGGATAATCACTCAGTTTGATTTAATAGAGATGCTCACCAGCTTCAGGGAAAGAGATCAAGTGTATGTACAAATTACAGGTTTAGAAGAACGCCCTGAGATATACGAACAGATGTATGATATAATCCAAAACTATCTACAAAAGGTAAACAAAGTTCTGAAACCTCTGGTTTTAAATGTACATATCGTTAGCCATCAAACTAGTGGAGAACAATCTAAATACAGCGTGAGGTTGAGACTATCAACAGATTATGGGATGTTCTATGCTAAAAAATTTGATTGGAATATGATGAGTGCTTTAGACCAAGCGTTGGAAAGTATAAGAAAAAAGGTATTCAAGGATAAAGAAAAGAAGCTGGATCAACGGAAACATCCTAAATATCAAAAATTGATTTCATGAGTTACCTTTAAAGTTGGAAGAGATGGGTTACGCTGCATTGTTTTCTGGTGGAAAAGACTCGGCCCTCGCGCTTTGGAAAGCACAAAGTTTAGGTCTAAAGATTGACTTTCTAATCACAGTCTACCCAGAAAAAGACTATTCGTACATGTTTCATAAACCCAACCTCCATTTGATGCCTCAGATCGCTAAGTCTCTCGATATAGAACTTATCAAGATAGAAACTTCAGGAAAAAAGGAGAAGGAGATGGAAGAACTTAAGGAAAAGATGAAAGGGTTTGAAATAGATGGGATCATCACAGGTGCAGTCGCTTCAAATTATCAGATGGCGAGGATAGAAAATTTGGCCTCAGAGCATTCTCTTGATGTGTTCGCCCCTCTATGGAATAAATCTTCTTCTGAGTTGATTCGAGAGATAATAGAAGAAAAATTCAAAACTATAATCGTCAGCGTCTCTGCTAGAGGGCTGGATGAAACTTGGTTGGGTAGAGAACTAGACGAAAATTGTTTTAGTGCCCTTAAGCGATTGAAAGAGAAGTATGGTATCAATATCTCCGGAGAAGGTGGAGAATATGAAACACTTGTCCTTGATGCTCCGAACTTCAGTACTAGCTTTCATGTGACAGAGCAAGAACCCGATTGGGATGGAAAAAGAGGAGAATTAAAAGTAAAGATTAAAAAAAAGAGATGAGGGGTTTTCGATTTTACCTGTGACCTCTCTCATCAACACCAAATGCATCATCTCTGTGACCATCCACACTGGACCAAAAGACTTTTGCCGCATCACTGTCTCTTTCTTTTCTTTTACTGACCTCCCCTCTCATCAGATTTAATTCTTCAGATAAAGATTCATAATGTCCTTTTTCCATCAAGGAGATGTATCTAAAAAATGGAGCATGTGCCTCGAATCTTTCGGCCATATATAAGTATATCATCTTCGCATTTTCCTCGTTCTCTATAGCTTTTTGAAGAGAGTCTATTATGTTATCAACATCTGATAAGTCGTAGGCTGTTTCATGTGGGGGTAATTTTTCTGATTTGGGTACCGCGTCCTCATAGTCTCTATCTCCAAACTCAGCTTCGTATCTTTTCAGCAACTCTTTTTTATGTATTTCTTCGTCTTTTGCCAGTGCCTTAAATCTCTCTTTGACTAGTGTCCCAAATCCTTCCTTAGCAAAATCAGTATAGAATTTTTTGGCATCTTCTTCTGACACTATCGAGTAGGCCAATAGTTCTTTTAAGCTGAATTCCTCTAAATCTTCCTTCATCATAATTATCAAAATGTATAAAGGATAGGCTCTTTAAATATTTTCTGTGCTCAATTCCTTAGTACTTCTCACATGTCTTTCTTGATGCCTCTCCCAACAAGTATACCTGTTGCAGCCGCATTTACAATATCGTGGGATAATCCTGCTCCGTCACCTGCCGCATATAGATCTGGGATCGTAGTCTGAAAATCTTTTTTGATCTTCAACCGATTCGCATAAAATTTTATTTCGGGAGCATACAATAAAGTCGTCCCTGAATCTACACCTGGTATTATCTTGTCAAGCTTCTCCAAACCTTCTTTGATATCAATCACGTGACGCTCTGGTAGCGCCATTGATATATCACCTGGGGTGTAATCGTCCAAAGAAGGTCGTATGGGATTGCGATCTATCCTATTATGGGTGGATCGTCTTCCATCTCTGAGATCACCCATCCTTTGTACTATCGGTTTTTTGCCTCCTATAGTTGTTGCTAGCTGAGCTATCGCTCTACCGTATTTTGTTGTGTTCTCTAAGGGTTCAGTGAGATGGGTTCTAACAAGGAATGCGAAATTGGTTTTTTCCGTTTCTTTTTTCTTCATAGAGTGGCCATTAACTCCTATGAATCCATCATATTTTTCTTTGACAACAAATCCTTTATGATTGGTGCAAAAGGTCCTTACAAAATCGTCGTATCTTTTCGTATAGAGGTGGAATTTAGGATCTCGATTTACCTCAATTACAGGATCCATTATTATACTAGGTACTTCCACTCTCACTCCTATATCAATCGGCGCAAATTCTGCCCGTAATGGATACCTTTCGATCAACTCTTGTACCCAATCTATCCCTACTCTGCCGGGAGCCAATACTGTCTTTCTAGCCCTGATCTTTTCTCCTTCAGAAGTTTCTGCCCCAACACAACTTCCTTCTTCGATGACTAATCGTTTTACTTCAGTCTTAGTTTTGAAAGATACCCCTCTATCAACCAATTCTTCTTTAAATGATTTTATCACTTCTGGAGCTTTATCAGAGCCTATATGAGCTTGTCTTATAGGAAAAAACCTAGCTCCGATGGATGCAGCCCTTCTTTTAAGCTTTTCCTCCTGTTGAGTTCCATCACTCTCTGGTTCTGGCATTCCATGAGAGGAAAGAACTTTTTCTACGGACTCAATCAAGTTCCACGCCATTCTTTCGTCTTTTGTGTAGTCTCTAAGATTACCGCCAATATCTGGGCGCAGATTGACCGTCCCATCTGAATAGGCGCCAGCACCCCCTATACCAGACATTATGTCTTTTTCAGTCCTTTTATCTATATCTTTCCCCTTATCTACTACTACTATCTCATGATCTGAATCACTCAATTCATGAGCCACAAAAAGCCCAGCAGGGCCTCCGCCGATTATCAATATGTCATATGCATCTTTATTCATCTCTATTGTTCTCTCCAAAATACGAATCAAGAGACGGACTATTTAACATTTTTTAAAAACTCGAATTTGAGTACAGAGATCAGAGACTAGCACTCCATATCCCAGTATACGATCATTCTTTTGGTTTTGCTACTTTAGATTGTCCTCTTCTGAGGTAAGGCGTAAGTCTTATGTTGGAAGGACAAACATAGGAACAGAGCGCACAATCTATACAATCTAAAACATTGAGTTTTTCTAACATCTTCTCATCCCCTCTCTTTTCAGCCATCATTATTTGTTGAGGATAGATATCGACAGGACATACAAGATTACAATATCCACACCTGATACACGGCTTTTGTTCCTCATAAGGATCCTTTTCATTTCTAGTAAAGGCAGTAAGACCCGAAGTCGCCTTAAGTATAGGATGAGAAGGATCTGGAACTGTAGGGCCCATCATTATAGAACCTAAGGCGACCCTTTTGAACTCAGAGGGTGAAGTATCCTCATATTTTAATATGTGTTCGATCGGTGTCCCCATTCTAGTCCACAGATTCTTCCCACCAGTCCTTTTTGAATAGAACGTCATACCTCGAGAAACTAGTGGCAAGCCTTCCAAAACTGCTTCTGCGACAGCATATGCTGTCGCTACATTATGAACCACAGTGTTCACCGAAGGAGGAAACTCTCCTGAAGGTACCTCCATATCCAGTACTTCTTTAACGAGTAATTTTTCACTGCCAACCGAATAGTTAGGTCTTACTCTCTGTATCTCGATCTCATTTTCCCTTAACAGCTCTTCAAAATCAGGAGTGGTATCTTTTTGTGTCCTGGTCGCAAAAGTTATCTTATCCACATCTAAGATCTTTCCCATCAGTAGTATCCCCTGAATAAGTTTTTCCGGTTTTTCCATCATCAGTCTAACATCAGAAGCTAGATTGGGGTCACTTTCCTTTGCATTTATCAATAGATGGGATATGTCATCCTCTGACAATTTGATATGAGTTGGGAAAGCAGCACCTCCTAATCCAACTACTCCAGCCTCTTTAACTCTCTGAAGCAGTATGTCTCGAGAAGATTTTGCAGGATCTAAAGGTTCATAGCAATTTTGTTTTTCTTCGCTTTCAGTATTTATCACTACCGCTCTCTTTTTTTCACCAGTTAGAGGATATCTTATCTTCTTGATATCTTTGACCAGTCCACTAACAGGACTATGAACTGGGACCATCATCTCATGCTGCTCTTTTTTTCCTGCTATCCTCTCGCCGTATTCCACGAACTCATCTTTTTCAACTATCAACTTTGCCTCTGGTCCGACATGCTGTTGAAGAAAGACTTTCATTTCTTCAGCCGGAGGTACTTCAGAAAAAGGATCAGCTATAGACTCCTTTTTCATACTTATATCGACTTCGAAACCCCCTTTTTCCTCAAAGTGTTGGTCTTGTTTTTTAGCCATGATCTAAACCTTTTTTACGTGATCTTATTTTTGATATTCCCACATCTCCGACTTCGCTCTCCTCAATATAGGTTTGAAATTTATCCGAGCAGGACAGACAAAGGAGCAGAGACCGCAATCCATACATACGTCAGCGTTTAATCTTTGAAGTCGCTTAGTATCTTCCTTTTGTTCTGCTTTCATGATCAGCTGGGGATACAGATCTACAGGGCATACAGTATTACAGTTTCCACATCTGATACACCAGGTTTTATCTTCATAAGGATGCTTCTCTTCCTCAGTAAAGCCTGTGACACCTGCATGAGCTTTCAATACGGGCATCGATGGATCGAGAGCAGAAGCACCCATCATTATGGAACCTAAAGCTACTCTTTCGAAATCAGTCGCTGAGGCTCCAACAAATTCTAATATATGTTCAATAGGTGTGCCGTTCCTCACCCAGAGATTTTTTCCGCCTATATCTTTAGAGTAATAGGTAAGTCCTCTAGAAACGAGAGATTCTCCCTTTCTTATCGCTCTAGATACTGCATATGCAGTTCCTACGTTGTGGACTATCGCTCCTACATCGACGGAATGTTTGTCATGTGGAACCTCTTTTCCTAGTATCTCAGTCACTAAAAGTCTTCCGTATCCTACAGAATAATTGGGTCTTACCCTTACTATCTCGATCTCTTCTTCCTTCAAATGTTCTTCAAACTCTGGAATTTCGCCTTTTTGGGTTCTAGTAGCAAAGATTATATTTTCAGCATCTAAGATGTGAGCCATCAATTTGATTCCATCAATCATCTCTTCCGCCTTTTCTTTCATCAGTCTGACATCGCAAGCCACATTAGGATCACTTTCTTTAGCGTTTATGATTAGATTGGTGACTTTACCGGCTGCCTGCGAAAGCTTGACATGAGTGGGACAGACAGCACCTCCTAAACCTACAACTCCTCCCTCCCTGATACGACCCAAAAGTTCCTTTTTGGTGGCTTCTTTAGGGTTGATTGGATCATAAAACGGTTCTTTCTCTTCACTTTCCGTTTTTATAACAACTGCAGTTTCTTCGTCTCCAGATATTGGATGTTCTTTCTTCTCTATTTTCTTAACTTCTCCAGTGACTGGACTATGAACAGGAACAGACCATTCGTTATCTTCCACTATCCCTCCTATCTTCTCACTGTATTCAACATGATCTCCTTTTTCCACCAGAGGTTTTGCTGCTGGCCCAACATGTTGACGTAAAAATACGATCATCTCTTCGGAAGGAGGCACTTCACTAAATGGGTCATCGATGGCTTCTCTCTTCATATGGAGGTCCAATTTGAAGCCTCCTTTCTCTTCGAATTTTCTATGAGCTTTGTCTTTATTCGCCATGTTTGTACTCACCTCCTACACCCTATGCCCATAGGGTTTTTTTATAACGATCCTGTCCAGTAAAGGAGTCATGAAGTTCATGATTACTAGTGCGATTATCGCTCCTCCTAAGAATCCGTATAGTTGAAATACAAAAGTCAATACGGCTAATCCAATACCGAATAAGTATTGAGAGATCTCAGGCATCGGTGTAGATTGGGGTTCCGTAGCCATGAAGAACGACATGAAAAGAACACTACCACTGAATATATGGAAAGCTATCCTCATTGTGATCATCTCACCCATAGAAACGTCTCCACTCCTCCAAATCAATGCAGCAGCTACAGCTAACACCAACATAGTCCCTAGAGTTGATACAACGATCCTCCATTTGTATCTCAACCAATAAACAGCGAAGGCTCCAACGATAAGAACTACTATACCCATACCACTGCCTATCCAACCATGGGGCTGCCACAAGAAATGTGCTTGAGTACTTGACAGCTCGATACCAAAGAGAGGTATCTCATCTATAAAGCTGATTTCAAAAAAAGTCATCATACTTTCGAACCCTTCACCACTCATCATACTGTACCGATAATGATGTGGATGGAACAACATCCCACCTTCTAATGTTCCTTCAAATACTTCAAACCGTTGGACTGCATAAAGTAATAACAAGACCAACGATTTCGCGGATGCCGCAGGGTTTAAATATTTATGATCTAAGTATTTTCCCTGTATGTATTTGAAAACTAACATAGTAAGAAAAGCGACCACAAAAGTAACGAGATAAGGGGACTCTATAGGCATGCTCAAGCCCACTATCATACCCGCTACAAGAGGTGATGCGGGAGAACCGTAAGTAGGTTTCATACCTATCCATTTTTGATATGAGTCGACCACGCTGTGAACAACGAGAACAGTACCCAACGCTACGAGAATATGGATCAGAGCTGGTACGCCCATCACTATAACAGAAGCATAGGCGATTATGGCCATCAACAAAAATGTTTTTATCATCAACTCGTTTTTATCAAAGCCAATATGGACGTGTGGAGGCTTCACGACTTTATAAAAAGTAGATTTGGCTTTCTCTCCCATAATATCTAACCTCTATAGAATGCTTTTATTTCAACGTTATAGGTATCTGCCTTTTATTATTTTATTTTTACGGCAAAAAATGTCAACTAGTCTCCTGTCAACAAAATTGGGACTTCCGACTCAGCAATGAGCTCTCTTTCGAGTTTACTTAGAGACAATTTGGGAAATATATGATGTAGTTTGTATAATATGCCCTTTCTACCTCTGCTACCTATTATAAAATCGAATTCGTTCATTCTCTCGATTATATCGGTATCTGATGCTCCCTTTTTAACTTCTAACGTATAATCGACGCCCATCCTCTCCGCCCGTTTTTTTAGCCTTCGAGAGGCAGGACCAGGATTTTTATCGCCAAAATGAAATGTGGTAAGAGAGGAGCCAAAATGATCTGCCATTTCTAGAGCTATCGTCGTAGCCTCCACGGAGTAAGTGCTGAATGTAGTGGGGTTAAAAATACTTTCAGGTATACCTATGGGGCAGCATCTAGAAAAAATAAGAGAAGGATGACTTGTAACTTTCAGACAGTTCAAAGTGGTTTCACCGATATGCACTCTTTGAGACCCAACAGTGGAGTGAGAAGCCAAGGTTATCAGATCTATATCTCTTTCATCTGAGAACTTCTCGATCTCTTTATAAGGGACTCCTTCGGGCATACGTGTTTCTACGACTTCTACTCCCTTTTCTGTGAGCATTTTTTCGCCCTCATCTAGAGCTTCTCTAGCGGCTTCTCTCATCTCTTTACGCATTGTAATATTCTGAGGGATGCTCCTATCTGTAGTGTCTATTACACTTATTAGATAATATTCGGACCAAGAAAAAATATCGGCGGTGTATTCAATTGCTCTTCTCATTATCGGGGAGTCATCAGTCGCTATCAGTATCCTATCAAACATCTCTTCCGCCAATAATAATAGAGGCTATATATTTGTATATTGCGGTAATTTGCCTATTTTTGATCAACGATCTCCACAAGAAAATACTTATATCATTAAGATGTTTGTATGACGGTGCAAACATGCAAGACCTTGTCAACTTTGGTATCGATAAATTAGAAAAAGAAGATATACAGTATGGAGAAATAAGATTTGATGAAACCAAAACAGAAGTGATAGATGTAAAAAATGGAGCAGTCGAAGCAATCAAAGATTCTAAAAGTAAAGGATATGGAATAAGAATAATAGATAATGGTTGGGGCTTCTCTTCGTCCTCTGATCTGACAAAAGAGGGTATAACGGAAACTATTAAAAGAGCTAAAAAGATCGCAAGAGCTTCATCGAAAGCCTCTAAACCTGTTAAAATAAAAGATATAAAGATACACCAAGATAGTTTTCAAACACCTCATAAAACCAACCCTTTCGATATCGCCCTAGAAGAAAAAGTAGATTACTTGATGGACGTTGATGAAAGGATGGATATAGATGATAAGATAAAAGTAAGAAAATGTGATTTTAGAGCTTGGAAAACTTCTAAAATCTTTGCGAGTACAGAAGGTGCTAGAATAAAACAGGACCTGATAAGAACAGGTGGCGGTTTGAGTGTTAACGTCTCCGATGGCGAAGATACTCAAACGAGAAGTTATCCAAACTCCTTTGGAGGCGATTTCAATTCAAAAGGATATGAATACTTTGAAAATTTAGAACTCCTGAAAAATGCTAGAGAAACTGCTGAAGAAGGTCTAGATCTTCTAGATGCTGAGCAATGTCCTGAAGGTGATATGGATATAATTTTAAACACAAATCAGTTAGCTTTGCAGGTCCATGAAAGTGCTGGACACCCCACAGAATTAGATAGAGCCCTGGGTACTGAGGCTAGTTATGCAGGTACCAGTTTCTTGACTCCCGATAAATTGAACGAGTTCAGGTATGGTTCTGACAGGGTCAACATAGTATCTGATGCCACAGTAGAAGGGGGCTTAGGGACCTTCGGATACGATGATGAAGGTGTCAAAGCTAAAAAAGTGGATCTTATCAAAAATGGAATATTCACTGGTTACCAAGCATCCCGAGAAGGAGCTAGTAAAGTTGATGTCGAGGTAAGTGGAAGTATGAGAGCTGATGGTTGGAGAAATCTACCCCTAGTAAGGATGACTAACATAAATTTAGAGCCTGGAGATTGGTCAAAACAAGAAATAATCGAAGAAACTTCAGAAGCTATAATTTTTGACGGGATAAAGAGTTGGAGTATAGACGATAAAAGACTAAATTTCCTGTTCGGGACCGAAGTAGGATATAAAGTAGAGAACGGCGAGGTAAAAGGACTGATAAAAAATCCAACATACACAGGAATCACTTACGACTTTTGGAAAAATTGTGAAGCAATAGCTGGTGAAGACGAATGGACACTTCACGGGGTACCAAATTGTGGAAAAGGAGAGCCGCCTCAAACTATGCAGGTAGGACATGGATGCGCACCTGCAAAATTCACAGATATCAGAGTGGGGGTGGGAAAATGGTAGGTTCAAAAAAAGATTTTGTCAGGATAAAAGATAGATTATTAGAGGAGACGAAGGCGGATGAGTTAGAGATAAGAATAATAGGAAAAGATACCGCATTGACCAGATATGCAAACTCAGAGATACATCAAAATGTGGGCCAAAAAGATCTAGAGATATCCTTGAGAGCTGTATTTGATAAGAAAATAGGTTCAGCTACCACTAACTCTCTAGATGAAGAAGAAGTCCTAACTTGTCTGTCTAAGGCTGAAACGATCGCAAAAAATCAAAGAAAAGATCCTGATTTTAAAGGACTTCCCGAACCAAAAAAAGGAAAAGATATCGCAAGTTTCGTTTCTAAAACCGCTGAATTCACACCTGATGAGCGAGCTGAGATAGTAAAAGAGATAATTGAGATGGCTGAAAGTGAAGGCATAGACAGGGTATACGGTGCTTTTCAAAATGAATCCCAAAAATTATTTGTTGCCAATTCAAAGGGAGTAGAAAAATTCTCGAAGTTCACTTCTGCCAATCTAACTACTACTGCTATCGCTGACTGGGAAAATGATCAAGGGTTTGGATGGGCTGAGAGTTGTGCCTCTGATGTTCGAGACATCGATCACCTAGAAGTCGGTAAAAAGGCGGTCGAAAAAGGTTTAAACAATTTGGAACCAAAGAAAATAGAACCTGGTGAGTATGATGTTATACTCGAGCCTCTTGCAGTGAAGACAATATTACAGTATATGGATATGATGGGGTTCAGTGCTAAGAAGGTACAAGAAGAAAGAAGCTTCATGAAAGGTAAATTCGGTAAACAGATAATGGATGAAAGAGTGAATATCTATGATGATGTCTCCGATCCTGATATGATCGGTTATCCCTTCGACTATGAGGGGGTCCCAAAAAATAGAGTTGACATTATAGAAAAAGGTGTCGCTAATGAAGTTGTGTATGACTCCTATACCGCTAGAAGAGAAGAGGGTAAAGAATCAACAGGTCATGCTCTTCCTATGCCGAATCCTATGGGACCACTCGCAATGAATCTCTTGATGGATCCGGGAGATCACACCCAAGAAGAAATGATCGAGGAAACAGATAAAGGTCTACTTATAACAAGATTCAACTACTGTAGACCAGTTCATCCTGTCAAAGGGATATTGACTGGATTGACCAGAGATGGAACGTGGCTGATCGAAGATGGAGAGATCAAGCATCCTGTGAATAACTTGAGATTTACACAAAACTTGATCGACGCTTTCAATAATATTCAGAGTATAGGAAAAGAACGAGAACTATTAGCCATGGGATTTTATCCAGCCTACTTCGCCGCTCCTGCCATGAAAATAGACGACTTTGCATTTACAGGAACTACAGAATTCTAAATGGAAAAACCTTTATTTCTTTTTTCTATTTCATCATGGATATCTTATAACTTGATTAAAATAAAGAAAAAGATTTTTTAATCTAAAGGTAGTTCTTTTATTCCTTCTGTTATCAATTCGACTAGATTTAAAACATCTCTCCAATCGGCACATTCAACAGTCGAATGTGAATATTTCACAGGAACACCTATAGAGATAGTTAAACAACCGGATTCCTGAAGAGCCATGCCATCTGTAGTACCACCTGTTACACCATATTGACATGGAATGTCTTTATCCTGAGCTATCTGTTTAAAGTACTTGACCATCTTTGGAGTCGAAATGGCACGTGTATCGACCATTCTCAATACCGGGCCTTCACCAAATTTTATCGGCTTATAAAATTCGTCTACTCCAGGTGCATCTGTAGTTGTATAAGTATCGAGTGCTATGACGTATTCCGGGTCCCTAGTATTCGCTACAACCTTAGCGCCTCTAAGACCTATCTCTTCTTGGACACTCCATATAGAGGAAAAATTCACGTCTAGGTCCTCTTGTTTTAGATTTTTCAATACCTCTAGAAGAGCAAAACTACCGATCCTGTTATCTAGTCCTCTGCCAGAAACTATAGTATCATTCAATCTGCGCATAGTTTTGTTAAAAGTGATAGGGTCAGGCACCTCGATACCCATCTCTTTGACCTCCTCTTTTGAGGAAGCTCCTATATCTACATGGGTCTTTGTCCAAGGAGTCACTTCATCTTTATCGTCTTTATCAGTAGTCAAGTGAGGGGGTCTATGTCCTATTACACCGTTTATCGGGCCCTCATCAGTATGGATGGTAACATGTCTCCCAGGTAAAAGTGGGTCTAGGACTCCACCGATCTTCTTTATCCTCAGATATCCATTATCTTCTATATTTGACACTACTAATCCTATTTCATCCATGTGAGCCACTACAGACACTTCTGGTCCGGAAACGTTATTCATCTCGTATATCAAGTTCCCTATATTGTCTTCAAAGATGTTCTCTGGATCAGGTACGTTAACATGATCTCCGATGAGACCTCTGATCTCTTCTCTGATCGGAGCTTCGTACCCTGCTACACCTGGTGTTTTGAGCACCTTTTCAAACACATCTAATCCTTTTAGCTTTCTTTCTTTCATAGATTTACACCTCAATATTTACTTAACAAAGGGAGGGACCCCTTTGTTTCAAGTGGAAAACTCTCTCAACAAATGCTTATCTAAACAAAAGGTGGATTTTTGATCAAAGCCTCTTTTTTCTCTTCCCTGATCTCTATCTGTACCTTAGTTCCTTCTTCATGATAACCTGGATCAACATAGCCTAAGCCTATTCCCTTTTCTAGCATCGGCGAGCGAGTTCCGCTTGTTACTTCTCCAACTTGTTCACCTTCAGCGAAAATCTTGTAACCGTGTCTTGGAATACCTTTATCCTGCATTTCAAATCCTTTTAACATCTGATGATCTTCGTCTTTCATTTCTTCCAATTTTTCTCTTCCTAGGAAATCATCATCCCAATCTATAGCCTGTTCTGCCCAACCTGTCTCTAGCGGTGTTCTTGACTCATCGAAATCTTGACCTGCTAAGAGGAAACCAAACTCGATCCTTAGAGTATCTCTAGCTCCTAGACCACATCTTATAGGAGGATCATCTAAAGATTGTAATTGTTTCCAGAGTTCAACAGCCGCCTCGTTTGGTAAGGTGATTTCAAATCCATCCTCTCCCGTGTAGCCACTCCTCTGAACTATGGGAGTATCGGCCATTGGCCATTTTTGATCAAAATTTTCCATGATTTGCTCGTTGATCTCGATTTGTTTACCCCAAAAGAACTCTAAATCAGAAAGATCATCATCTGTGAGCTCTTCTAAAGCCCGTTCAGCATCTGGTCCTTGTATTGCGAACATAGAAGTTTGCTCTGTCACGTCCTGTATGTATTCCTTTCCTCCTCTTTCTACGAACCAGTCATAAATCCTTTTGTTATTTCCTACATTTGGAACTATATAACATGAATTCTCTGAAAGTTTATTAACAATAGTATCATCTAAAATGCAACCTTTTTCATTCAGTATATGGGCATATTTCAATTGGTTAACTTCAGAATCGACAATATTCATCGTACAGTGTTCGCTTATAAATTCGATGGCTCCGTCACCTTCTAAATAAATCTCTCCCATATGAGAAACGTCGAAAATCCCTACCGATTCTCTAACAGCCTTATGTTCTTTGTTTATGCTTTTGAATTTTAGAGGCATCTTGTAACCCCCAAAATTGGTCATCCGTGCACCAGCTTTCTTATGTTCTGAGTGAAGAGCTGTTTCTTTCATATTTTCGGTACCATAATCAACTACTCCTTAAAAGAGTTTATCTTGATTAAGCTAAAAAACACTGAAACTTATTTATTAATTATTTTATTTATGTATTATGGTCATTTATCTAAGATGCTATTTAATGAAACACTGGATCTCTTATAATATTAAATTCAGAAAGTTTTTAATCAACATATAACCTTTCATGAATATTGGAGACTGTGAATATGGATGTTAAAAATTATGATATCATATCGATAGGTACTGGTTCAGCGATGAGTATCGTGACTCAAGTACTCAGAAGTCAACCTGAACTGGAAGTTGCTGTTATAGAAAATGAAGAACCTGGTGGGATTTGTTTAACTAGGGGATGCATTCCCTCAAAGATGTTATTGTATCCAGCAGAAGTAGTTCATCAAGTTAAAAAAGCTGGTGATTTTGGCATCGATGTTGAATTGAAAAATATAGATTTTGAGAAAATAATGCAGAAAATGAGAGATCACATTAGGTCTCAAAGTAAGCAGATAGAAAGAAATTTGGAGAAAAGTGATGGCCTAGATTTCTATCATGATACTGCAGAATTTGTGGACGATTATACTTTAAAAGTAGGTGAGGAAAAACTTAGAGGCAAAAAGATCATTCTTGGGATAGGATCTAGGATAGCTAAACCTCCTATAAAAAATCTAGAAAAAGTCGGGTACCTTACCAGCAAGACAATTCTAGATTTAAACAAAAAACCCAGGACTGTAACTATAATTGGTGGAGGTTACATAGCTGCTGAATATGGTTATTTTTTATCGATGATGGGTGTTGATGTACAGATCATTGGAAGAAATCCTAGATTTGTACCTTCAGAAGAGGAGAATGTTTCTGATATCCTTGAAAAGAAACTCTCTGAGCATCTTGATATATATACGGGATATGAAGCAGTAAAGGTAGCTGAAAAGAAGGGCAAAAAAGGAGTTTTGGCAAAAAAAGTAGATTCAGACACTGAGGATAAAGAAAAATTGACACTCAAGAGCGATGAAATATTCCTTGCTGCAGGTAGAAGATCTAATTCTGATCTCCTGAAACCAGAAAGAACTGGTGTCGAAATAGATGAGTATGGTTGGATAAAGGTAGACAAAACACTTGAAACTACTAAGGAGAATATTTGGGCTCTAGGTGATGCTACTGGAGATCACATGTTCAAACATGTAGCTAATTACGAAGCTGAAGTGGTCTTCCAGAATGCTTTTGGAAACGATACTAGATATGTAGATTATCATGCTGTTCCCCATGCCATATTCACATATCCTCAGGTCGCTTCTGTAGGGATGACAGAAAAAGAAGCACAAAAAGAACACGACATCTTGATAGGCCATTATCCTTATGAACAAACGGCTAAAGGTTCAGCCATGCATATTAAAGATTGCTTCGTGAAAGTGATTGTTGAACAGGAAACTTATAGAATTTTAGGAGCACATATCATCGGTCCGCAGGCATCGGTTTTGATACAGGAAATCGTCAATTTGATGAATACCCCTGAACAAGATGTGTTCCCCATCTATAGAGGCATGCATATACACCCATCTTTAAGTGAAGTCGTTGAGAGAGCAATCACTAATCTTCATTCACATGATCATCAATCTAATCACCACTAGAGTACAAAAGAAAAGGTTTAAGTATGTTTCATCAAATTCCCAAAATAATATGTCACTGAAAACGTCGTACCGTCAAAATGAGTTTGTTATATCTTTACTGGCAATAATAATCGGAGCATTTTCGTTGATAATCGGAGCGTTTGGAACATTATTGGAAGATTATTCTCCTAATTTTTTCGCGACCCTTACCGATCCTATTGGTGCTTGGGCCTGGTGGTTACTGGTTTTGGGTATATTACTCGTGGTGGTATTCTCACTTATGATCTATGTCAGGATTAAAAGGCTCAAGGAATTTAAAGAACTATTCGAAACAGGGAGTAAAAGTAAATTTAGAAGAAACATAGCCAGGATAGAAGAGTTAGCGATCAAATTAGGTCCTGAATTTGAAGAGAAAGTGATCGACAAAGAAGACGAGTTGAACATCAAATAAATGGGTTTTAGATAGTTTTCTTTGAGTATGTCTTGACCTATCTTCGGTTTCCACATGAAATGTAGGGGTCTCCCCCTGCGGTTGTGGTCTAGACTGGTAGGACCCAAGCTTCCCAAGCTTGTGGCCCGGGTTCAAATCCCGGCAGCCGCACCATACTTCACTCTCTTTTAACTCTACTCTCTAAAAAGAGTAATAATTCCTCTGCCTTTTTGTGGTTTGGATCCAAATCAAGAGTCTTTTCAACAGAGTCTCTAGCTTCCTCAAATCTTTCTAACTCGGTAAGATAAGCTCCTTTTATGTAGTGATATTCTCCTTTTTCAGATGAGATATCTATCAAATCATCTATTATATCAACTGCTTTTCCATATTCTTCCATTTTTTCGTATGTTAGGGCTTTATTCAAAATAGCTTCCTCAAATTTAGGATCGATGGAGAGTGCCTTTTCTAGGTTTTCTAAACATTTTTTAAATTCTCCTTTCCGAAGATGAACTAGAGCTTTATTATTCCAGATCCCTTTAGCTTCAGGATCATCTTTTAATATTTTATCAAAACACTCGATCGATTTTTCATATTCTTTAATTTCATAATACATCCTACCCATCTTTTTCAGAGTGGATGAATTCTTTTTCTTACTATTATCTCTCACCTTTTCATAGGCTTCTAAGGCTTTGTTTTTCTCCCCCCTTTTGTGATATATATCTCCCAACATCTTCCAAGCTTTAACGTTTTGATGATCTATATCCAATAGACCATTTAGAACCTGAATACTTTTTTCTATTTTTCCCTCTTCGATCAACAACTCGCTCTTTTTGAGCATAGCTTCTTCCTCGTTTTTTCCTTTCTCGATAGCCTCATCGTACAATTTGAGAGCTTTGTTCTTTTCACCTTGAGAGAGACACCTCTCTGCTTCTTCAATCAGATCATAACTTGATTCTTTGATGTTGAAATCGTACAATAGATCGAAATTATCTAAAAGTTGGTAGAATTTATCCTCTCCGGCTATCTCAATATCTCCATCTGAGTAAAATCGTCTCCTAATTTTACTAGTTGTCAAGATCAGACCTTTATTTTCAGGTGATAAAATTTTTTTTAGTCCTTCTACGAGCACCTTGATATCATCGTCAGATCTAGTGCATTTAATTATATAGTCTTGAATCTTCCCCTCTCGTTGGATAGATCCTTCAGCTAAGATATCGCCCCCCATCGATTTAAGATCGGATATATCAAACCCCATCTTTTCTAGGCAGGCTAAACACAGATGCTCAAAATCCTTTCTAGACATCTCTTCAATGGCTTTTAGAATCTCAGATTTATCAGTCAACCTTACACCTGCACAATATACATTATAAATACTCATCTATAAATATATTGTGTTGATTTAATTATTGTATCTTTCTATCACTTCTTCCCAGCCCACCAAATTGTCCTGTGGTCCAGTGCTTTCAATAGAGAATGAAGCTCTGACTGAACCGATCTCGCAACTTTCTTTCAAAGAGTAACCTCTAGATCTAGCAGCATAAAATCCAGCACGGTACGCATCTCCAGCTCCGGTAGGTTCTACCACTTTTTTAGGTTTGTGAGCAGAGATATCTATTTTTTTTCCTTCGAGATATAACGTGCTTCCTTTAGCCCCTTTTGTAACAAGCAGGAGATCAACCCAATTCAAAATATCTTCTGGTGACTTTCTTTCTAGGTAACTCAACGCCACTTTTAGCTCAGTCTCATTGCAGAAAAAATAATCACTTTTAGTAAGAAAATCTTTAAAGATTTTTGGCTCGTACATATACTCTAATTCTTGTGCTGGATCGAAAACGATCAATTTATCCTTCAATTCGTTATGATCAAAAATTTTTCTATAATATCCTGGATCTCCAGTACCAATATGTAGTACATCACATTTTTCAACGGTTCTTCTCTGGATGTTGAATTTTTCAGTCTTATCCATCGGACCCTGATCTATCAGGGCTATTTGGTTACCATCAGAATCGTTGATTATCCAGCATCTTGGAGTGTTATGGTTTTTTACCTTTTTTAAATCGAACGTTCTCACGCCAGAATTTTTCAGTGCTTCGTGGTAGTCATCCGGAAAATCTTCGCCAACGAAGGAAGCTAGTGAAACGTTGACCCCCATCTCTGAAGAAGCTCTTGCAATGTTAGCTCCAGTACCTCCAAATCGAATTTTCTTAGCTTTTACACCGATAGATGAGTCGAGTTCTGGTATTTTAGGTACATCTAGGATAATATCCAATGCCGTATGTCCAAATATTCCCAAATACATACGAAATCAAATACAATAGAAAAATAAAAAGGTTTTTAATTTAGTTCGGCCCTTATTTTAAATTTTATTCAAGCTCTATCTCGTCCACAGTTACCTCTTCTACTTCAGGGACTTCTTCATCTTCTTCATCTTCATCTATCTCTTTATCTACAGATGCGTCTCTGCTCACTACTTCTCCGAATGCTAAAGTTCTAAGTACTCTTGTTATCTCTATCTCTACTTCGTCCCCGACATCTGTTTCGGGAACGAAGATAACGAAATCATCTATTTTCGCTACTCCGTCACCTTCCTTCCCTATATCTTCTATCTTTACTTCATACGTTTCCCCTTCTTCAACAGGGGGAGAAACTCCTACATCGTCGTTCATTTACTTACACCTCATATATTTTTACACTTCTTCAAGAAGTGTGATAAAATCAACAAATTAGCTATATTTATCTTTTGTGCTCAGTATACAGGTTCAAAAGGAACTTTTTCAAAAATCAAGAACTGAGCGATGTTATGATTTCTCTTACTGAACTCATAATTTCTATTTTATTTTCGTGTTTTTCTAACATTTCTTTGTAGATTTTCATAGCTTTTTTATTTTCAGTGTGATCTCTATCTTTTAAGTTATTTCCAACGATAAAAATTAGTTTATTCTCCTTATCTGCCACTTTTTTAACCATTTTCAAGTTTTTTAAATTCCCTTCACCTATAGGGAAGTCAGTTATGATCAAGATATCAGAATCTCTTATAAAACTCAAATTTTTTTGACAAGAAGTATCTGTTATCGATGAAAAAGGGGCTTCTGTTACACAATTGATATCTAATTTTTCTGCTTTTTCGTAATCAGTATCCATTATATTGAGCACTCCTGCGGTCACATCATATCCCTCCTCGATCAACCTTCTGAAAAGATTTTCAGAAGTACCTCCACCACATATTACATGAATACTTTTTTCTTTCCTTTCTTTTATTTCTGTTCTATCTAATGGAGCTATATACAATGAACCGTCACTCGGGTGCTCATGAACCTCAGCTTCGATACCATAAACTGCTCTTAGATTGGGTTCAGTCAATACCTCCTCAGGTTTTCCGAAGGCAACTCTTTTACCGTTATCTATAAGCAAAATTTTCTCACAATATCTCGCAGCCAGGTTAAGATTATGATGGATAGAGATCACACTCAGATCATCTCTCAAGTTCTTTTCTTTTATTGTATCCATAACCTCTTTTTTATGACCGATGTCTAAATGAGAAGTTGCTTCGTCCAATAAAATGATTTCAGGCTCTTGAGATAGGGCTCTAGCTACAACAACTCTCTGAATCTCTCCTCCTGATAGATTATTTATTTTCTTATCTTTGAAGGATATCGTATTAGTTTCTTCTAGATATTTATCAACAATTTTGTAATCTTTTTCATCATAGTCCTCCAATTTTCCTTTGTAAGGACTTCTTCCCATCAAAACAACCTCTTCGACTGAGTAAGGAAAACTTATGTATGTATTCTGAGGAACAACTCCTAGCATACTTGCTATCTCTTTACGGTTTAATTCAGAGAGGTCTATTCCCTGAATTTTTATGTTGCCGAACCATGGGTCTAAAACTTTAGTGATCGCTTTTATAAGGGTGCTTTTACCGGATCCGTTAGGCCCTACGATACCGATGAAATCCCCTTTCTTTAATGAAAGATCAATCTCATTTAAGACCTTTTTTTTATCATATCCTGTGGTTAAATTTTCAACTTCTAAAATCCCCATCCTGTTTCACCTCTGTTTTTGATCAAAAGGTAGATGAAAAAAGGTACTCCAAACAGACCTGTAATTATGCCTATCCAGACCCCTCCACTTAACCTGGCGATGGTATCACAGATCATCAGGAAGATTCCACCCAGTAAGGCGGATACCGGAATCAATTTTCTGTGATCTGGACCAACTATCAATCTAGAAGCGTGTGGTATTATTAAACCAACGAAGCCTATGACACCGGTAAAAGAGATTATCACAGCAGCGAGTAAACTAGAAGTCATCAGTTGTATTATTTTAGTTATTTCTACGTTAACTCCAAGTTGTTTAGCCGAAGTTTCCCCTGTCTGCATTACGTTTAGTTCTTGTGAGAAAGCATAAACGATTATGAACCCTATAATCGCAACGGGAAGTGTTATCCAGACATCTCTCCAGATTGTTCCGCTTAATGAGCCCCAAGTCCATGCTACGATCCCCATCATATCGTCTGGATCGCCTAAAAACAATATAAGGCTGGTCAGAGCTGTCATTAGGAAATTCATGGCTAAACCTGCAAGCAGCAAAGTCGCTATATCTGTCCTACCATGAGTTCTACCCAGTAAAAATACTGTGAAAGTAGTGCCCATGGCAAATAAGAAGGCAATGATCGGTAAGAGTAAAGGAGGCAGCCCATAAAATAGGCCAACAGCGGCTCCAAAAGCTCCACCGGCAGACACACCTAAAATAAAAGGAGAGGCCATAGGATTTTTAAAAATTCCCTGCATCGAAGAACCGGAAATAGCTAATGATATACCACCTAAAAGTCCCAACAATATCCTTGGAAGTCTGATTTGGTTTATTATTGTAGAATGAGGACCGTGTTCTGGAAAATATCTTCCTAAAAAAGGGATTCTTGACAATATTATTTCAGCTATATTTCTTACAGGAATACTGACTGAACCGAGGGAAAGAGATACCATCATAGTTACTACAGTAAGACAGACTAGAAGAAGAATAAATTTCTTGTAATTTTTTTGAATTTTCCCAACCATATTTTGATCAACTTAATGAAATAGATTTAAAAAAGGGTTTTTAGAATTGGGTATTTATTCCAATGGACTTAGAATCTCCACTAGTTCCTCTTGTGCCTGAGCTACTCGGGGACCGGGTCTAGAGATTATGTCGGCGTCAACATAGTGAATCTCTTCTTCCTCAACAGCGGTTATTTCTTCCCATGATTCCTTCTCAGTGTACTCTTCTAAACCTGGCTGGACACTCTCAGGTGCGATTATGACCTCTGGATCTCTATCGATGACATCCTCTTCATCTATATTACCCCAGCCGTCGACATCGTAAGCGATGTTGTTTCCGCCGGCATTACTCAGAAGGGTGCCTTGGAAAGTATCATTGCCGGGTGTATTTATTCCATCATAAGTTCCGGAAACATATAGTACATCTGTTCTTTTCTCTGAAGGAAGATCTTTTGTTTCGTTAGTTATTTCGTTCATCTCATTTTCAAGTTCTTCTGCTTTTTCCCGTGCTCTTTCCTCGACTCCGCACATCTCTCCTAGAAGTTCCATATCTGAATAGACATCGCTTAAACTCTCTCCTGAGGTAACTACACTCTCTATACCGTATTCATCTAACTGTTGTCTCATCTGTATATTAGTCTCTGGGATTACTACTACATCTGGATCTAGATCTACAATTTTTTCATAGTTTGTTTCGAAAGCATCTCCAACAGAAGGGAGTTCATCGACCTCCTCAGGATAGTTACTATAGTCATCAACACCTATGACTCTGTCACCTACCTCAAGATGGAATAAAATTTCGGTGTTCGATGGCATGAAAGAGATGATCTTTTCTGGTGGTTCTTCAAAGGTTATCTCTTCACCGACCGCGTCCTTTATGACTATTTCCTTCTCCTTTTCTTCAAATACGGCCGTTATCTCTTTGTCATTGCCCATCACAATAGTTATTTCGAGCTCGTCTTCCCCTTCAGGCACATCACCTCGCCATTCGATAAAATCATCGTGATACTCTTCAACAACAGTTAGGTTTACTTTCTCTCCTATATCATAAGTTCTATCACCAGAGGAAGGTTCTGTAGCGCCATCACCTTCAATATCGATGGTCAGAAGAACCTGATCTTCTACCATCTGTTCAAAGTGAGCTGTAACATGGATGTCTTCTTCAAGTTCCAATTCGATTGTGCGTTCTTCTGCTGTGTGATCATCTGTCCATTTTTCAAAATACCAGCCTTCTTTTGGATTGGCTTCTAAATCGATGTTTGAACCCTCTTCGAATTCTTCAGACCAACCATCTTCTATTTCATCATCATCGGCCAGGACAGTCCCTTCTCCTTCTATATCAACGGTCAGCTCGTATTTTTCCTCATCCTCTAATTCAACACATCCTGTGAGATTCACTGTGAATATCAATAATAAAGCCACACCTATTGCAGTCCCAATTATTTTTTTATCCCTATTCATCATATCATCCAATTCTTTTTAGAAAAATCAAACTAATTTTAAATATTTAAATCTTTCTACCTGCTCTTTTGGACTTTTCTGGTCACAATTTGAAAATTAAGCCCCGGCAGAAAAGAGCTCATATTCCAGTTCTTCTTCACCTAACGGCCACTCTCACCTAAAAGATCATAGCTTAGAATAAGCTTCTAAAACCTCGTTATTGACATACACCTACGGAGGAATTAATTCCTCCTCTCTTTCGGAAACCAAATGTTTTCCTGCGAATCCGCATAAATTACGAGGAATTCAAAATCCTCTGATGCCGAAGAAACCATCGCTTTCCCAGTAAGCTGGGGTAACCTTTAAGCACCCTCATACAGAGGTTACTATGGACACGCCATGTCCAAGTTAATGATTAACAGAACAGGTAAAAAAGTTCAAAGATTATGATCAATATTCTATTCCTTTGCGGGCCTCTATATCTATCTGGTATGGATGTTTGATCTCTTTCATTTCTGTCACTAGATCCGCTTTTTCGATCACTTCTTTTGGAGCTTTTCTGCCTGTGAGTATAAGTTCTACATTAGTCGGTTTTTCTTTAATTAAGTCGAGAAGGGATGTGAGATCAAGTAGATCAAAATGATTCGCTACTAATATTTCATCCCCTATGATCATGTCAAAGCGCTTTGAAATCATATTATCTCTTAGAGTTTTGAGACCTTTTTCAGCCCTTTTGATATCTTTTTGAGTTGGAGTTTTTTTAACGTGGAGCCCTTCTTCTCCATATTGGTCTATGACCATTTTGTCTTGGAAATCTTGTAATGTTATTAGTTCTCCATACTCTCCATGTTTCATAAATTGTCCCATGTAGATGTGTAGATCTCTTCCCATCGCGCGGATGGCCTGTCCTATAGAAGCGGTGGTTTTACCTTTACCATCTCCTGTGTATACCTGAATGAATCCCCTTTTCAGTTTACCGGACAATATTACACCTCTACAATCTTGGATCTTTAAACTAATCTTTAAATTTTTTCATATATCTTAAACGGATTCCAAACGATAAATACTAAATCATTAGGATTAGATAACCATCTAAATGACCTATCTAGATAATAAAGTTGATCTACGGATCCTCAAACATATACTTTCAGGAAAAGGGGTCCACGTCAATATCAGTGAGTTGAGTAGAAGACAGGATATCCATTGGGCCACTGCTAAAAAGAAACTTCAGTCGCTGTATGACACTAGTATTCTCAACCCCCCATTTTATCCCTTCCTCCAATTATTTGATGAATTTCCTTTACTAGTGCTGGTAAAAGCTGACATGCCCAGAACTAAAGGCGTCAAAAAATTTTACCGGAAAGATCCCCACATCTTCGCAGCCTTTTCCTGCATGGAGGGTTTTTATAACAATTACCTCATCGAATTTTTTAAGAGCTTAGAAGATTATCATTCATGGCGCAGTGAGATAGCAAAACAAAATAAGATACCAAGTAGAGGCGAGAGAACACCTGCACATGCTGATTTTTTCAGCAATCGATTAACTTTCAAATATGAGCCAAATTGCTTTTTGGAAGAATTAATCAAAGAGTTCAAGGAAAACGAAGGAGTCGAATTGGGAAATCAAAGGATTGAGGGGGAACGATTCAAGATTTTGAAGACTGTGATGACCGGAGAATGCATCCGAACAAATTATTCGTATATAGGTAGAAAAATAGGTGTCAATAGAAAAACTGTTAAAAGGCGTATTGAGAATATGTTGGACGAAGGGATAATCGAAAAACCTAGATGCTTTTTTCCGAATCTTTTTGTTCCGCCGGGATATAATTTAATCGTGACAATGATCGAGGCTATATCTGAGAGAGAAGAAGTAAAACAATATTTGAAAGATGATGACAATATTCCCAGGGCGATAGAAACGAGTACAGGCCGATATAATTTTTTAGTGTTTACTGCATTTGAAAGCGTAGAAGAGTTTTTTGAATGGAGTCGTAAATTAGATTCTAAGTTTCCAGGAAACATCGGAGCTATTTCTAAAACGATCTTATCCTCTAAAATGATTCACTTAATTGAACCTCAAAAGATTTCTTTAGCTTTTATCGAAGACAGGCTCACTAATTCATAAATATCACACTTTTTTTAAAACAAAGAAAAACTATTCATTAACTTTTCCAAAACTGATACAAATAACATTTATAAATCAACCAACCTATACATTTTCGTACTCCTTTTTTGTAAAAAGGTTTTTTATACTACCCCATATCTCCCGAGACACCTTCAGGTGAAAAAAAATGACGGAAGAAGAATTTAACCCGTATGAAATGGCCCAGAAGCAATTTGACAGGATTGCGGATAAATTGAACTTAGAGGAATCATTGAGAGCTCTTTTGAGAGAACCGATCAAAGAATATCATTTCAACCTACCTGTAAAAATGGATGACGGTGGGACAAAAGTGTTCAAAGCTTATAGAGTTCAACATAACGATGCCTTAGGTCCGTGTAAAGGTGGAATCAGGTTCCATCCTGATGAGACTATCGATACCGTTAGAGCACTTGCGATGTGGATGACCTGGAAGACCGCAGTAGCGGATATCCCACTCGGTGGTGGCAAAGGCGGAGTTATCTGTGATCCAAGAGAACTCTCGGATAGAGAGGAGGAGCGTGTTTGTAGAGAATATATTAAAAAAATCAACAAAAATATAGGCCCTCTACAAGATGTACCAGCACCTGACGTTATGACCAGTCCACAACATATGCTTTGGATGATGGACGAATATGAAAACATAGAAGGTGGAAAATATCCCGGAGTCATAACAGGTAAACCTCAAGATATGGGTGGATCCAAAGGTAGAACCGAAGCCACCGGTTACGGCGTGATTTATGTGTTAAGGGAATTGTTAAAAGAGCTTGACAGGGACATCGAAGAAACTACAGCGTCAATCCAGGGATTTGGAAATGTGGCTCAGTACGCTGCAGAATTATTTATCGAATATGGTGGAACAGTTGTTTCGGTCTCATGCTGGGACCAGGAAGATAAGAAAGCCTACAGTTATTACAAAGAAGATGGTATAGATCTAGAAGAGTTGAGGGGAATAACCGATCGTTTTGGTTCCATCGATAAGGAAAAGGCTGAAGAAAAAGGCTATGAAAGATTACCAGGAGATGATTGGCTGAAGTATGAAGTCGATGTTTTGATACCAGCAGCGCTAGAAAATGCAATAAGAGAAGACAATGTAAAGGATATCCCCGAAGCTGTTGATATAATAGTATCTGCTGCAAACGGACCTATAACTCCTGAAGCCGATGACATTCTTGAAGAAAGGGAACTAATAGTCGTTCCAGATTTCTTGGCTAATTCAGGTGGAGTTACTTGTAGCTATTACGAACAGGTCCAAAGCAATCAAAATTACTACTGGCCAAAGGAAGAAGTGCTTGAAAAACTGGACAACAGTATGACTAGCGCATTCTATGATGTTTGGAATCTAGCCCAAGAGAAGGATATCAGAATGAGAGACGCTGCTTACATGATCGCGATAGAGAAAGTGGCGGAAGGCTGCAAGGCTAGAGGTTGGGTCTAAATACTCTAAAAATCCCTTTTTCTTTTTTAAGAAGACACCGATACATTTTAATCCACGTTTTCTTTTACAGCTAAATACATGTCAGATATTGAAGAACTATACAGCGATGTCTCGGACATATATTCTGAGGATGAATTCAGAGATAAAATAGAAGAGAAGAAATCTGAATATGATGATTTTTTTACAGAAAGAGCGTTGGCTAAATTAATTGTAGCTGAGGAAGGTAGAAACGAAAAAGCTATAGACGAAATCGAAAAAATTGAACCAGGAGAGGAAGCCACTGTTGAAGGAGAGATTATAGATCTAGGCACGTTACGCGAATTCGAAAACGAAAACGGTAAAGGGAAAGTGAGAAACGTCAGAATAGACGATGGGACTGGAAGCACAAAAGTTGTGTTTTGGAATGAAGAAACGGAACGGATAAAAAACGAATTTGAAAAGGGAGATAAACTTCGTGTGGTGAATGGCTACGTTCAAGATAGAGGATACGGAAAACAGATCTCAGCTGGAAAGTGGGGCGAGATTCAACTTTTAGATAAAAACAAAAAAGATTAATAAGTATGTTTTAATCTGTAACCGATGAGAAGAGAGATGAAAGGATACAAAGAAGAATTGATCGAATGCCCCTTCTGTGCGGGTTTTGTTCCAGATGAGTTTGAGTGTATCCTGTGCGGGGCTGAAATACTAGATGACGAGATAGAAGGAAGAACAAAACTAGTGTGCTCAAAATGTGGGTCCGAAGTTGATGAGAAAAAATCGTCTTGCTCTGAATGTGGAATAAGATTCTGACGTGACATCCTTCCCAACCTGAAGGAAGGTGCTTCCAGAGATGGCTTGAACATGGTTCTAGCAATACAAAAGGAATAGAATTTCCGAAACATGAAGAGCTCTTAATCCTGATCAGATGTAAATTTTCCAAAAACACAAATACCATCAGTTGTCTCTATAATCGATGGATGAAGATCAACTAACTTACGAGGAAATAGCAGATGTATGGGAGAAAGAAAAGGAATCTAAATTACCGTCTGACCTCCCTGATAATTTTTACAAAAGATTGAGAGATTACATTAGAGAACTTGAGAAAAAGATGGAAGATATCGAGGTTCCTCCTAAAACAAAAAAAGAAAAAAGGATACAAAAACAATACCAGCGGGTTCAGAAGATATCTAAATTATTCTTCAAAGAAAGGCAAAAAAAAATAGTTTTAGCTGCTTATCACAAATCATTAGGAAAGAAGGTGAATTCGGAAAATTTAATAGATCAAGAATTAGAATTATTAAGGGAGATTTCAACTCTATTAAATGAGCTAAAAAATCAAGTCTTTTTAGGAGAGTACAAAAGAAAATCCAAAAAGCGGAAACAAGATCCAAAAAAGAAAATTGAGGAGTCGCAAAAAGACAAATTGGAAACAAAAGAGTCAAAAAAAATTGCAAAAAAAGATCTAGATGATTCTAAAAAGAAAAAAAGAGTAGATAAAAAAAAGGATGAGGATATCCCTGATTTGGCCTTTCCTAATGATATCTCTTCATCAGAGGAATATAATGAGGTACTAGTCCATATAATCGAGGACGTACCTTCATTCGTCGACATCGATGCAACACATGATCTCAAGAAGGAAGACGTCCTAACATTGAGAGAGGACATTGCCGAAGTCCTGATAAAAAGAGGAAAAGCTAAAAAAGTAAAACTTTAGATTTTTTTCATTATTCAAACAACCGGTCGTGTTCGCCCTGGTCTATCTCATTTATCATATCTCTAGGATCTTTACCTTCAACTGTGACTCCCATAGAAACACAGCTGCCAAGTATCTCCTTGGTTTTCTGTTTCATATCTTTACCTAAAAGAGCTTCGTCCTTCATCTCTGCGACCTCTTTAGCCTCTTTCAAACTCAGATCACCGACTTTGTTCGTGTGGGCCTCTCCACTTCCCTTTTCGATACCAACTTTTTCTAATATTAAACCAGAGGTGGGCGGGGTCCCAACTTCTATCTCAAAATCTCCACTTTCTGTGTCCACGCTTAATTTAATTGGAACTTTCATTCCCTTAAATTTTTCAGTTTCATCATTTATCGCGTTAACTATCTCCATTATATCTACACCTAATGGTCCCAATTTTGGGCCCAATGGAGGTCCCGCACTCGCTTCGCCGGCATCTACAAGAGCTTCTATAGTTTCTGTTGCCATAATATCATCTCGTTTTCATCTCATTATCTTTTTCTAAAACTCTAACATGATCTCCTCTAACTGTTACAGGTATTGGAACTGTTGCTTCAAACAGCTCAACAGTGATCTCATCATTATCTTCATCGATCTGGGTGACCCTGGCTTTTTCACCTTTAAACGGACCTGCAGAAAGTTCAACGATATCTCCTTCTGCTATACCCTCAACAGCTAATTTTGGAGCTAAGAAGTGTTCTATTTCTGCAATATCAGTATCTCCGTCTATGATACCTTTTGCCTTTCTTGTTCCATCAGAGATCTCATCGATCAGTGAAGGATTCATAGCTTCTATAAAGATATATCCTCTTACAGGTTTAGGAGACAGAATAGAAAAAACTCCTGCATCTCTGTCATTAGCCCAGGACGCCACATAATCTGCAACGTTTTTTTCTTGATTGATTTGAGTTTTCAAGGCTATAAAAGTGGGCCGAGCAGTAATTATCAAGGTGATTGAATCAGATAGCAATATATCTTCTGAAGAAGTAGCGTCTATTATGATCTCAGCCTTGTCACCATAATTTGCACCCTCCGGAGCCTCAACGTTAACATTTATGATTGATTCATCTCCTGGTCCGATCTCGATATTCTCCTTTATCTGTGCTGATGGCTCCGAGATCTTATATTCATCTAGTACTTTTACTTGCCAGGGAACTGGATTTTCATCTTCGGAAGAATACAATAAAGTGAAATCTAAATCTATCGGCTGCTTTGAATCTGTTGAATTGATTAATTTTATTTCAAAATCCGCCATTTTGGTTGTAGGTACAGACCTCTTACAGGGATCGCAGGCTAGAAAGATTCCTTTTTTTTCTTCCTCTTCCTCCTTGATCTCTTCCTCTACCTTTTCCTCTTCTGCCAATTCCTCTTCAGTAAAATCATCTAGTAGTCCCATAGGTATCCCTCAAATTATCGTAAACCATGTTGGTATGTTGTCCCACAACCAAGTGATAGCAAAACCAACACTTCCTATCAATAAAATACCTATAACAACGATCATTAGAGTCTTTTTGAATTCTTCTCTGTCTGGCTTTCGGGCCATCTTCAAGATACGCCCGTATTTACCTTTACCTATTTTCCCAGCCTTTTTCTGTATCTTGTCTTGAACTTTCCATGATCCTTCGATTATATCCATCTTTTCGCCCTCATGCTACTGATTCAATCTCTTCTTTAGCGGAGACTTCTTTGCCAAATATCTGTTTTGACTTAACTCCTGTTATAACTACCATGACTTTTATTTTATTATCTAAACTCTGATCTATTGAAGCGCCCCATATTATTCTAGCGTCTTGACCTATCTTACTTTCAACGGTTTTAGCAGCTTTTTCAGCCTCTGCTACGGTCATGTCATTACCGCCTACTACGTTGATGAGAGCCGCATTAGCAGTGCTGATATCGACTTCCAATAATGGAGAGTCGATGGCTTCCTCGATAGCTAGCTCTGCGCGCTTTTCAGAATCGTCTTCCCCCATCCCGATCATCGCAACGCCAGCCCCTTCCATCACTGTTTTTACATCATTGAAATCAAGATTGACTAATCCCGGCTTTGTCACCAATTCTGTAATTCCCTTTATAGAACGGGAAAGAACTTCATCTGCTACTTTGAACGCTTTGTTGAGTGATAATCTTGGGCATAACTCCAGAAGTTTATCGTTAGGTATCGTTATAACGGTATCTGTAACTTTTTTCAGTCTGGTCAATCCCCACTCTGCATTATCCATACGTGATTGTCCTTCGGCCTCAAAAGGTGTAGTACATATAGCGACAGTAAGAGCACCTACATCTTTTGCAATTTCTGCCACTACTGGAGCTCCACCAGTGCCTGTGCCGCCTCCAAGACCACAGGTGATGAATACCATATCGCTGTCGTCTAGAATATTTTTCAATTTTTCTCTTGCTTCTTCAGTAGCCTCTTTTCCGACCTGCGGCAAAGCCCCGGCACCGAGTCCTCTTGTCTTACGTTTTCCTAGCAACACCTTTCTTTGTGAGTGGACTTTCAAAAGATGCTGAGCATCTGTATTGGCAGCCACGAGCTCAGCTCCTTGGACTCCTTCTTCAGATATCCTTTCAACTGTATTGCACCCGGCTCCACCGACCCCAACAATCTTGATATCAGTTTTTAAGTCAGACAAGACTTCACGTAGTTCCTTATCATCTGTTGATAATTCTTGATTGCCATCCGGCATCACAGCTCCTTCTTCCCCTGCTTTTTTTTCATGGGTTTGTGATAGAGCTTCATCAACAATCGAATCCATAAATATACACTCCATTGGGAGATAAATTAATCTATTACAACCATATCAATGAACCCTTATATAAAATGTTTTGCCTCGATGATTCCTCAAAATACCGATTTCCAAGATGGCGCACTATGCAGCTACGGCCCACTAATCATTTGATGGAGTAGTCAATTTAAATATGATGAACATCGCTATAAGACCCAGAGAAGAGAAACCGATCAAAAGCATGAGTTGCCATATCTCTGATACATCAAAACCCATATAGCTGTTTAAACCTATCAAAGTACCCAAAAATGAAAGCAACACACCGAAAAAAAGATTTTCTATTATATTACCGGATATTGAATCTTTGAATGAAATCTTTTCATTGTGAGTCTTCAAATCAAGTTCAGTCCAACTTTGAATTAAATGAATCCAATTTCTAGTGATGAACCAGACCCCTATAAGTAGAAAGAAAATGGCCATGACTAAAACTAAATTTATGGGTGTAGGCTGGAGTCCTCTATTAATAAACAAAAATGTTATGATGGTCATCAATAACCCGATATCGAAAAGCAACTCTAGTTTTAAAATAAATCCCGTGATCATAATTAAGCTAAAGATGAGTGGAAAAAACCAAAGCACGGAGTGTATTGAAATAAAACTTGCAGATACTCCTCCAAAGATTATAAGGATGATGCCTGAAATCCTCATAGTTTTTTTCTGTATCGTAGCACCTCCTCTAATGCTGGTTCAAGAGGTTCGTTTGGATCCCAATCTATTATGATGCTCCCATATTTCCATATCTTGTTCAAGGTTATCTCCCTTTCAGTCAAACAAAGCTTTTCAACAGTTTTTTCTTGATCCTCAAAAATTCCTGCCTCTATAGCGATCGGATTTGGTGAAACTACCATCACATCGTATTCCCTTCTACAGAAGTCGATGATCGTTTCGCTGAATTCTGGTATGGTTAAAGGTGAAATAAAGATGATCATACTTTTTCTAGGGAAAAACTCTTCTAGAATCCATTTCACTCCTTCTAGACCCCATGTGCCTCCCCTCTCAAATCTAGTTAGGTTCTCCATAATCCTATGATAATGATTTTTACCAGTACCCGGATACAGCCAATTAAGATATTCTCCTGAAACGATCAATCCCACTCTATTTCGGGCTGCAAGGATCGCTGAAGCTAATGATGATGCAGCATCAATAGATGCCTTCATTGTATTATTTCTTCTTTTTCCGATCATACCATCTTTATAGCAATCGACAACCAAGATAACGTCTCCAGACATCTCACCTTCATATTCATTGGTATATGGATTAAAATGTCTAGCGGTGGCTTTCCAATTGATATCTCTCATCTCGTCTCCAGGATGGTATTCTCTCAACGAAAAAAATTCGCTCCCTACGCCAATACTTTTAGATTTTATGTCTCCTAACCAATGTTTCGTATAAGAAGGATGTATATCCACTTTGTTCATGTCTTTTGTATCAGGGAGAACTCTGAGCGAGATCAGCTCTTCTGCTTCTAGCTCTTTGGAATAAAATTGAAAAGCATCTCTATATCTTAACTTGATAGGCCCTATTTCAAGACTTCCAGTTACTGGGCAGGATATTTTATATGAGATCTCTCTTGTTTCTCCCTTTTTAAGGCTCAAGATCTGATGATTAGACCCTTCAATAACTTCTACTAATGAAGGGAGTTCATCATGTATCTCCAAAAATTGGATATCTTGACCATGATTTTCTATCGTTAAACTTATCTCCATATCGTCATCAACATATACTTCTCTAACATCATCCTCTTCTCCTCTTTTTATATCGATGTCGATTTTTTTAGGCGGAATCGTTCTTGTAGAGATCACGAATATAGACAATGTAGAGATAGCTCCTACAAAGAAAACCCAGCTGCTGAATAGATTTCCAAAGATTATACCCACAACTACGATGCAAGTAAGGTACAAGAAGGATTTACCTTTGATCATAGTCATCAACTCCAACTTGTTTTACTCTTTCATTCATTCCCATTTTTCCACCCTCTCTATGACCTTTTTGATCCATTGCTCATATTCCCTATCATCATGTTCTTTTTCTTCTGTATCTTCTTCACTCAGGTTCATCTCAGAAAACTCTTCCTCTTTTGAAAGTATAAAGTCTGCTATAATGTCATCATCGACCGTCTTTTTAAATTCGTCTGGATCCTGTTTCAGTTTAAAGACCTCATCCTCTGATAGGTTTCTTCTTTCTTTCAATTTATTCATGAATATGTTCTTGACTTTTTTTTCCAAAAGATGTTGGCTCAATTCCATACCTTGGACTGCTCTATCATAAATTTTTGAAACCTCTGCCATCATAAAATTTGTCTCTTCATCTAATTCGTCCCGGTGTCTCCATATTTTGATATGGTTTGTTCTCTCCCATGTCCAATGAGCTAGATTTATACCGATAAGAAAGATAACAAATATTGCGATGGTCTTTTGCATCATCCCTCCAGTGATTATGATCATAAATATTGATATCATTATCAAAAGACCCATGAATGAATAGTAGATGAGTTCTTCTCTAGTCCCCAATTTTGAAGTTATATCTGATTCGGCCATGTTATCTATTCCAGTTCTTTTCTAAGTTCTTCCAAACTATTTACTGCTCTATCCCTTTCTTTATCGCCTAAAGAGTGAGTGCTGTACTGTGCAAGTTCAAAGAGTTCTCGAATTTCTAGAACTTTTGATTCTGTGATATCTAGTTTGTTGATCGCATATTTTTCAAATTCTCTAGGAGTCATAAAATCATAATATTCCACACCTTTTTTTTCTAATATTATACACATCTGTTGATAGCATCGTAAAATTGATGATTTGACATCTTTACCTTCTTTGAGCTGGGTGATGGCCCTATCGACTGCATGGCTAACCTGATCTTCAAGGTCCTCTTCTTTTTCTTCACCCTCTCTCAATCTATCTAAAAGCGGTTTGACTTTTTGCATTGAGAGAAGAACTGCGATAGCTCCTATGAGGATTATCAACATGAAATTACCGTAACTGCCGAATGTTCCCTCTACCGCACCTCCAGGGTCATCCCATGGAAGTGAAAAACTTCCATTACCGTTTCCAAAATCGAGTCCTATCATCTCCCCTCCTCCCATGAACAAAAAAGCCATAAGGACAATTCCTAAAACCAAAACTGCACCTGCATAACCGATCGCTTTCTCTTTTTTACCTTTCCAGAGAGTCACTGCGGTTATGATTATCATCAGGAAAAAAATAGCAAGCCATGCTGATGAATATCTTATAAGAAGTAAAGGGGACACCAATACCGCGATCAAAATGATCGGTATCGAGATGAAAGTTTTAGTCCTACCATAAGCGTAAATAACAACAGCGCCCCCAACCATGATAAGGAAAAACCACATCATCGAAAAATCGATATCGAGTTGAGAGGCTGCTTCTCCGTTTTCGAGAGAAATATAATATGCATTGAATATGGCCCAAGATGCGATAAGAAAGACTATGATGGAAATAGCGGTTATGTTTTTTTTCTTCAGAGCATATTCCTCCTAACTGAATAATTTTGGGAGAGTTTTACAATTTATTATCATATTTAAACTAGGTAGATATTAAGTCTTTTGCTTAATACCAGCATCAACATCAGGTTGCAATATCAAATCACCGAATTATTTGGTAAGATGTTTGGGTAATACACTCAATATCAAATATATGATGGTAAGAGTACCCACACTAAAGACGATGGTTAAATATGTCTCAAAAGTGGAAGAAAGTGGACCTACAAAACTGTAAGTTGCGATCATACCTCCAGTGAGAGTGATGAAAAATGCAAATAAGATTGTAGAAAGGTTATACAGACACGAATGCATCTTATAATCTTTTAAAATATTAATGTCCTCTGATCCTATAACGTTCTTTTCCAATTTGGTTATCAAGATATTCCATCTTATAAACATCCACAGCACAAAGTAAAGAAAAAAGGTACCGATAATCAGGAAAAGGTTGAGATAGTTCAAAGGCGGGTAACGGAGAACATAGAAAAATGCACCGCTAGATATCAAGATCCCTAAATCAACAACATGTTTTCTTTCAAAAAAGAAACCGATCAGCGAGATAACGAGTCCTATTATCGGAGAAATAGAGTCTCCTATAGTTATCGATAATATAGAAACTATAACCGATATTGTAATGGCGAGGATACCTATCAAGGTCTTATTTTTGTATTCTTCTGTTTTTTTTCCAATATCTGATCACCTCCTCCATAGATGGTTCTAAAGGTTCTTTGATGTTCCAATCTATTACTACACTGTAATCCCAGAGTTTTTCCAAAATAGCTTCTCTTTCAAGCTTATACCATTTTTCAGCTAAAACATTGCTTTTTTCAATTATGCCTTTCTGAAGCGACAATGGATCAGGAGAGATGATCATCACATTGTACTCCTTCTGACATATATCTACGATGGTATTACTGACTTTTTTGTATGTTAGTGGGGAAATGAAGATTATCATGCTTCTATTGGGAAAAAATCTCTTTAATAGCCACTGTGCATCTTTCAACTCCCATTCACCGCCCTCTGTTATACCACTTAATTTTTCCATAATTTTATAGAAATGCTCTCTACCAGAGTCTGGGAATTCCCAACTCAAGTATTCTCCTAAGATTATAAGCCCCACCCTGTTCCTATCTTTGAGGGCAGAAGTGGCGATAGTGCCGGCGGCTCGGATTGAAGCATCAAGGGTGTTCTTTTCTTTTGTACCTATATTGCTCAGTCTGTGTCCATCAACAATGATTATTATGTCTCCTGTCTTTTCACCTACGTATTCGTTGCTCATCGGTTCAAAAAATCTTGCAGTGGCTTTCCAATTTATTTTTTTGATCTCGTCACCTGAGGAGTACTCTCTTAGAGAAAAGAATTCTGTCCCTTGGCCCATGCTTTGAGAACGGATATTCCCAAGCCAATTCCGAGTGTAAAATGGTCTTACGTTTACTTTTTTCATATTTTCTATATTTGGTAGAACAAATAGTTCCATCTTCTCCTCACTTGTCCACTCTTCTACATGGAGATTTAAAGGATCTCTATATCTTAGTTTCACAGGGCCGATATTCAAGTCTCCCCTTTGAGGACAACGTATCTTATATTGGAGAGTTTTTACTTCGCCTTTTTTGAGTCTTAAAACTTGATGATTGGATCCTTTAATGATATCAGTACTAGAAGGAAGTTGATCTATGACTTCGAGGTAATATGTGTATTCCCCTTTATTTTCTATTGATAATTCGATCCAGAGCTCGTCGCCTTCATAGACACTAATCTCTTCCGATTTTCTTCGCACTTCTAGTTTGATTTCTCGACCGATGAATCCTCTATTTCCAACTGCGATAACAGCCATATTCCCTATAGTTAGTATTAGGAAAACCCAACTTTCCATGATTATTCCTAACATTAAGCATATGATTGTGATAATGAAAATAGAAAAACTTATACTTGATCTCATATCTTTCTCATCCTCTCTCAGATATTCTTTTTAACAAATATTTTATTTTTTGCTCGTAAGATTCTTGTTCTTCTTTTTTTCTTTTGACTGATTTTTCTTTGCCTATCAAAGACTTAGAAAATATGCGGTTATAGTTTTTTGTAGAAACATCACTCAAATCCTTTTTATTTTTTAAGAAATCCTCCAAAATTTCGTCTTGTATAACTTTCTCCTGCAAAAGAGAGGCTCTCTGAAAGAGTTCCCTTTTTTCATCCTTATCCAAATTTTGTTCTCCTTTGATCTTTTCGATCAATATCGCTCTCAATTTTTTTTCGACCATAAATTGGCTCAATTCAAACCCTTCCGTAGCTCTCTCCATCTTTTTAACCTTTCTTTCCAAGGGCAAATTATTTTTTGGCTCTTCAGGTTCTTTTTTGATCCAGTCTTTTATAGGTTTGACTTCATCTTTCACGTGGTAGCTTAAAAAGAAAGAAACCCAACCTACAATTAGGAACGCTACAAGTTCTTTTAGTCTTCCTCCTGAAAAGACTAGAAAACCTACTAATAAAGAGGCAACAGAGATGAAAAGGAGCAAACTGCTAAAGTTATCTTCTTTTTCTGGACCTGACTTTCTAAGCCAGCTAGGTTTCAAGACCAACATCTCTGTAGTTTTTCTTTTTTCAGAGGAAGTCATAAGAAGTCCTCCTTTAACTTTTTCAAATATTTGAGTACTTTTTCTTTGTCACGTATTTTTAAATCGTGTGGGCTATATCTCGCCTCTTCGAAGAGATATGTGATCTCTGTGATCGATTTTTCTACTGAGGGCACCTTTTTAATCGTCTCTCTTTTGAATTCCCTTGGTGTCATGGATTTTTTATTTTCAGCGCCTTTCTCAGCTAACAAATTACTAATCTCCTTATAGCATTTCAATACGGTCGTGCGTTTATCTTCTCCCCGATCTAAATCAGATATGGCTCTATCTAATGTTAGACCGATTGTTTGTTTTAGCTGTTCTTCATCTGTTTTGTTAAATCCTTCTATCCTCTTCATATCTACGTCTTTCTCGATAGGAGTTTCAGTTTCATTTTCAGGACTATCGTTGAGTTTAACGAACATGAGATAAGATAAGAAAAATCCGCAGATCACAAGCAGTATGATCAATCCAAAATCAAATATGAAGGGAGAGATTGATGAACTAAAATTATTTGGGAGAAGAAGCGCAAAAAAATAAGATATAGGTGCGAGTATCGGGAAACCTCCTAAAAAGACAATTAAAAGTATGCCACTTAATAAAAATAACCAGAACCCGATTATAATCATCGCATTTAGCACATCTTTTCGTGTTGCGTCGGATTTATAGTAAACAAATGCCAAGATCAGAAAAGGAATAAATAATATCACGACCGAAAGAGTCGGAACGAAATCGGGAAATGTTGCATTTTGAGATTGAAGTAAAGGATCAATATCAGAGTCTACGCTCATATTCATCAAGTTCCCTATGAACCATGATGAAATAAAAACAAGTAATACTGACAAGACGGGTATGATTTTTTCTTTTTTGTCCATCAATACCTTTAAATTTTCAAAGCACCTATTATACATTTTCGTTGAAGATGAAAAAACAACCTCTTTTGACTCATTTCCTCCGAATATTTTATTTATCCCGTATTGAATCGATTAAAATATCATGTTCGAAGAAGAATACAGGCTCGACTATTTCACAGAGCGAGGTTTCACGCGGAAAAAATGTAAAGAGTGCGGAAGTCATTTTTGGACATTAGATGATGAGATGGAAACTTGTCAGGATGCTCCATGTACAGAATTTGGCTTCCTCGATTCACCTCCTACAGATCGTTCTTTTTCTGTGGATGAAATGAGAGAATTTTTTATCGAATTTTTTGAAGAGAGAGATCATACTTCATTAGAAAGATATCCAACTGTGGCTAGATGGAGAGACGATGTATTTCTCGTTCATGCTAGCATATACGATTTTCAACCTCATGTAACGTCCGGTAGAGTTGAACCACCAGCTAATCCTCTCGTGGTTTCACAGCCATGTATTAGACTTCCTGATGTGGACGAAGTCGGAAGAACGGGAAAACATCAAACCGGATTTGAGATGTTAGGTCATCATTCTTTCAACAGTGTAGAAAATTTTGTATACTGGAAAGAGGAGACAGTTCAGTACTGTCATGATTTGTTGAAAAAGATGGGAATAGATGAAGAATTGATCGCATATAAAGAACATCCCTGGATAGGAGGAGGAAATGCAGGTCCGTCTCTTGAAGTAAATGTTCAGGGTTTAGAAGTATCTACTTTAGTTTTCATGAACATGGAAAAGGACATCGACGGGGAGATCGAATTAGACGGTGAGTCATATTCTCCCTTGGATCTGAATGTGGTAGACACCGGTTATGGGCTTGAGAGATTGGCCTGGGTGAGCGAGGGATCACCTACCATATATGATTCAGTTTATCCTCAGGTTATCAAATTCATAGTCGATAAAGTCGGTTTAGAGCATCCTTTAGATGATCCACCCTACAGAAAAATGCTTAAAGAATATACTAAACTTGCCGGTGCTTCAGACAAAGATTACAGAGATGAGGCATTGATGGAAGAACTGATGAAAAGGATAACACATAATGAAATCGATAGAGATAAGCATGAGATACAAGAAAGGTTGGCCGATTTAAGAATGGTATACACACTGGCTGACCACAGCTATACCATAGCACTCATGCTGTCTGATGGTATAGTACCTTCTAATGTTGAAGAAGGCTATCTGGCACGGATGATGATCCGAAGAGCACTTAGATTGCTAAATGATCTTGATGGGATATCTCTTATTGAGTTAGTAGAAAAGCAAATTGAAGTCCATTCAAATATAATAAATCAAGAGAAAAAAGAGCTCGTTTATGAAATACTTGAGAAGGAGATCGAAAAATATGGCCGCACTCTTGAAAAAGGAAAGAGGATGGTCAAAAGAGAACTTAGATCATTAAGTGAAGACGAAGAGTTGCCGACAGAGAAATTGATAGATTTCTACGATACTCATGGGATCCATCCTAAAATAGTAAAAGAATTAGCTTATGAGTATGATGTAGATGTTAACATCCCTCAAAATTTTAACGCAAAATTGGCTGAATTACATGAATCTACAGCTAGCGATACTGAGTATGAAGACATAAAATCAGAAGGAAAAACCCTTGAACTCTCTGATACTAAACCACTATTTTACCACAACCCAGATGCGAAGACCTTTGACGCAGTAGTTATAGCTTCGAAAGAGGGTGAAGTCATCCTCGATCAAACATTATTTTACCCTGAAGGCGGAGGTCAGCCTGCAGATCATGGAGTTCTCATCACTGAAAACTCCACCCATCCTGTAAAACACGTCAAAAAAGAGGACGGGGTCATAATTCATGAGATCGAAGGCAAAATATCAAAAGGAGAAGTGATCAGAGGGAAGATCGATTGGGAAAGACGTATTGCTTTGACTCGACATCACTCTGCAACACATATAATAATGAGTGCTGCTCGAGAGGTTTTAGGAGATCACGTTTGGCAGGCTGGTGCAAAGAAAGACACAGATAGTGCAAGATTGGACATCTCCCATTTTAGGAGGATAACACGAGAAGAAGTGAAAGAAATAGAGAGGCTGGCAAACAAGATAGTACTTGAAGACGCACCTGTAAAAAAAGAGGAGATAACTAGAGATCAAGCAGAAAAGAGATTTGGATTTAGGCTCTATCAGGGAGGGGTTCCTGAAAGCGATACTATCAGAGTCGTCCATATATCCGACGTTGAGGATTATGACGCTCAGGCCTGTGGAGGCACTCATGTCAACAGCACTGCTGAAGTGGGTGCTATAAAGATACTGAAAACTCAGAGGATCCAGGACGGTGTGGAGAGGCTTGTATATTCTGCTGGTATGGCTACTATATCTCAGATCCAAAAACAAGAAGATATCATAAAAAACACTACTTCTGTGTTCGATGTTAGTGTAGAAGACCTCCCCTCCACTGCTGAACGTTTTTTTGAAGAGTGGAAGGAAAGAGGAAAGGAGGTCGAGAAGTTGAAAAAATACAGATCCATAGCGAAAGTAGATGAACTTCTTCCGGGGGAGATAGTCAAGGATATAGAATTTATAGTTGATACTGTAGATATGGAAACAAAGGAGATGTTATCGACTGCTGAAAAGATAACCTCCAGCAAGGATAGAGTCGTCTTGTTAGCTTCAGAGACTGATGATGTTAAATTAGTCTTTTCTAGAAGTGATAACTTAGAAGTAGACATGGTAAAGGTATTGAATCAAGCTGCCCGAGAAGTAAATGGCGGGGGTGGAGGCAGTCCCAAAACTGCTCAGGGCGGTGGAGGTTTAGCTGAAGGAAGGCAAGCTGCTCTTGAGAAGGCAAAAGAATTGGTTTTAGAATCACTTCAGTGAAGTTCTGAGAAGAGAAGAACTCAGCAAGTAGTCTTAGGAGGGTATAGTCTTTGATAGATTGTTGCAAGGAGGGAAATTTTTTCAATCAAAGAATCTAGATACTTCTTTTACAATGGTCCCTCTCACTGATTTTCTTAGATTGGGATTTCCACATCTTGGACATGGGATTTGATCCAATCTATTTCCCCTCTCTATCTCCACGTCCCCATGGAAAGAACAATTTGAACATGAGGCAGTCTCGATATATGTTTCTCTTCTCTCTGATTGTTCATCTTCCATATTACTCATGTCTTGTAATATGATTCATGTCTATTTAATAATTTGGTGATAGTTTAGATCAAGAAGCTGACATTCTGTTTTACAAGAGTAAAAAGAAAAAGTGGACCAGCGGGGACTCGAACCCCGGGCCTCCACCATTTCAGCCAAGAATTATATCATAGGGATGCCAAGGTGGCGATCTTCCAACTGATCTACTGGCCCACGAGTGAACGTGAGTGAACGATTGGGACACGTAGATATCAGGAATATATAATCTCTGAATCATCTACTGGCCCAAAGCGAATTAGAGTTAGTATCTGTGACAGAGCTGAAAATGCCCTTTTCAAGTATGGGCATCTTATTTCACTGCTCGTAATCAAAGGAATGATAGAAACAACTTACATAAAAGTTTTGTGAAAGAAGATAAGATAAAAAGGACAGATATAGTTTCAAGCTCAAATCATTCTGATTTTTAACACATCTCACGTAACTATTTTATATGCCGTCGAAATTAACAGGCTAGAGCAATTTAGAGGTATAAAAATATGAAACTCCAAGAATATCAGGCCGCGGAAATATTTGCTGATTATGGAATTCCTGTTGTTGATAGTTATCTGATAGAAAGTCCAGAAGAGATAAAGGAAATAGATGAACCTGTGGTTTTGAAGTCGCAAGTAACTGTAGGAAAAAGGGGCAAGGCTGGTGGAATCCTATTCGCAGAAGACCGTGTTGAGGCTGTTGAAAAAGCAGAGAAACTCTTTGATAAGGAGATAAGAGGATTGAAGGTTGAAAAGATACTAGTAGCTGATAAAGCAGAGATCGAAAATGAATATTATGTTGGGATGGTTATGGACAGAGAGAAGAAGCGACCCACATTGATAATGACTTCGGAAGGTGGCATGAATATAGAAGAAGTTGCTGAGGAACATCCTGACAAGATTGCGAAAAAAACTATTGATCCGATAATGGGTCTAAGGGGTTATGAAGCTCTTTATCTCGCAGATTCTATAGGACTAGAAGGAAAAGAGATGTCGCAGATGGCAAAAATAGCTAAAAAACTTGCCCAAGCTTTCATGGATTATGATTCCGAACTAGCAGAGATAAACCCTCTTGTTTCCACACCAGAAGGTTTACTCGCCATTGATGCTGTTTTTAATATAGATGATAACTCCTTGTATAGACAAGACTTTGAGAAGGCCGAAAGCAAACTAGTAACTGAGAGGGAAAAGAAAGCAGAAGAATACGATCTCGCCTATGTGGATTTGGAAGGAGATATCGCAATCGTTGGATGTGGTGCAGGATTAGTTATGGCCACGTTAGATTCCGTAGCTGAATTTGGAGGCGAGCCTGCCTGTTTTCTTGATCTAGGAGGCGGAGCCGACGCTGAAGATACCAAACAAGCTCTGGATATCATCGATATGAAAAAAGGTGTGGAGTCCATATATCTGAATATATTTGGAGGGATCACACGGTGCGATCAGATAGCAGAAGGGATCATCGATTATGCACCGGAGAAACCGACGGTCATCAGGATGATGGGTACTAATGAGGAAAAAGGCAAAGAGATGTTACGGAATGCAGGTTACGATGTGGTAGATGGCATGGATGAAGGTGCAGAAAAAGCTGTAGAGATCAAGAAATAGACATCTTCCTTTCTTCTTATCTATGTGTATTGAGGTGAGTACGTCACACCTCTTAGCTCGAGGCGAAATGGTTTTAACTCATCTAATTCATTCTAGATCATGTCCCAAGACTTGGATAAATTAGAGTTGAAAGAAGTAGGAATAATTAGAAACGATTTTGTTGAGGAAGTTCCAGAGGATTATAAAAAAAAGATATCGTTTATCGAAATTTTTGAAGATTATATTCCCTCTCTTAAAGGTATAGAGAAAAATTCGCACATCTCTGTTTTTTTTTGGTTGGACAGAAGTGAGAGGGATATACAACAGGTACATCCAATGGGTGATAGAGACAATCCACTGACAGGGGTTTTCGCAACAAGAGCACCGGTCCGACCGAATCCCATCGGAGAGACCATCTGTGAACTCTTAGAGCGAGATGGGAACAAATTGGTCGTAAAAGGTCTAGATGCTCTAAACGATACTCCTGTGATAGATATAAAAGTTTACAAACAATATGATATTGAAGATCCCGAATATCCTGACTGGGCCCCGGAGGAGTGAATATGAGTGGAAAAAAGATAGATGGAAGGAAGATAGCCGATGAAAGAGAGTTAGAACTTAAAAAGAAAATCGAAAATATGGAATATCCTCCAAAATTGGACACGATTTTCGCCGGTGATGACGAAGGCTCTAAAGTATATATCGGAGTTAAAAACAGAGGATGTGATAGAGTTGGAATCGAGACTGATACACACCGCTTTCCAAGAGATGTACCTTCAGAAGAGATTGAAAGTAAGATCAAAGAACTGAATCACGACAGTGAAGTAGATGGTATTTTGATCCAGATGCCATTACCGGATAGTCTAGAAGCACATTCTTTGATCGAAAAAATAAAACTGGTAAAGGATGTAGAAGGACTGCATCCCCTACACTTAGGTAGTCTGATAACGGGAGAAGAAAAGGTCATACCATGCACTCCGAAGGGAATACTTACCATGTTTGACCACGAAAATATCGATCTTCAGGGCAAAAGAGTCTGTGTGATCAGTCATAATGTTACGGTTGGTAAACCTATGGCTTTGACCCTTTTGAATAGAAACGCAACGGTCGATGTTGTTCACGAATTTACAGAGGATTTAGAGTCGTATACCAAAAAAGCGGATATATTAGTAACTGCGGTTGGTAAGGCTCACTTCATAACAGAAGATATGATTCCAGAAGGTTGTGTCCTTATCGATGTTGGCATGAATAGAACAGAAGAAGGAGATCTAGTAGGTGATGCTGTTTTTGAGAAATGTAAAGATAAAGTGTCGAAGATCACTCCGGTGCCTGGAGGTGTTGGTCCTACTACCGTTTTATCATTATTAGAAAATACCTTTCAAGCAGCTTTGAAACAAAGAAATGGGGAGGACTAGTTAGCGTAAAAGATTTATGATCGTAGAAAAATATATGCTATGTAAAATTAAACATAGGATATTAGGATGGTCGATACGAGGGGAATTAAAAAAAGCTATATGCCATTGATAGCTGGAGTTTTGATGACCATCGTATTTTTGATGGCTTTTGTTTCTAGAGGAAGCATTTTTTATCATGGTGAAGATACTATCGGAGATGTAGATGCTGCCTTCGATGATAATCAAGTGTGTGGAACATTACTTTTCGTGTTCGGTGGTATCTTAGTTGTAGGGGCTATATGTGCATTCAAACGGGTTTATTGGGGTGTTACTATGATAGCCTCACTTATCGGGATACTCACTATCGGACCTTATTATCTCTCTAGAGGCAAGTTTGGCTTACAAGGAAAATCCTCTTCATGGAGTGCCTCTACACACAAAGGAGAATCATTTTAATTATTTCAAATCGAAAATAGTGAAAATCTTTTAGATACACCACAAAAGTTATAGCGGCCCTCTTTTTATTTTGAATCCCCATGCTGGGGTGACAGAGTGGCTAATGTGACCGCCTGCAGAGCGGTTTTCCGTGGGTTCGAATCCCACCCCCAGCTTTCTATGATCACTCTCAATTTTCTCGTTCTCTATCCCTTCGTTATTTTTATGTGACATCCTCCTCTCCCTAAAGGAAGAGGCTTCCTTGTAGGAAGTTCGAGGT
>CAZRSB010000007.1:0-59006 GCA_964602715.1 uncultured Thermoplasmata archaeon
AAAATGCGAGGGATGGGATTTGAACCCACGGACCCCTACGGGACAGGATTTCCTATCCAGCCTTTTGACCCTTAGGCATATTGATCTTAAGTCCTGCGCCGTTGGCCTAGCTTGGCTACCCTCGCATTATGAGCGAGTTTACGAGCGAATAATCGAGGGGGAATGAGGAATGTCCCATTCCTGAGCTACCCTCGCAAGTTGGAACGAGTATACGAGTGAAACTTGCGTGTAAGTGGAACGCCAATGTTTCAAAGTTGGCGAGAGCAGGAATTTCATTACTGCGGAGTGCTTTGATCAAAGCTAAACGAGTGAATAGGTTTTTGATGTGCTAAACAGGTAAAGGAAAAGATAGGACATATTTTATTCCTTTGCCCGATTTTCCTATTTTGCTGTATTTCTAAGCCGATCTATTGTTTTTGTTCGTACCATAAAGCATAATATGACCTATACTCTCTACTTTCTAGCATGTCATTGTCAACCGGATGTAATACGTTGGATTCATTACTTGGAGGCGGGATAGAATCAGGGATCATCACAGAATTTTTTGGTGAAGGAGGGAGTGGAAAGACAAATATCTGTCTTCAACTCGCAAAAAACGTTGCTTTACAGGACAAAAAAAGTATCTATATCGATACGGAAGGTATATCCGTTGAGAGGCTAGACCAGATAAGCGGGTTAAAAACTGATAAAGTGATGGAAAACACCATCTTTTTTAAACCTCATTCTTTTTCTGAGAAAGAAGATTTTTTGGAAAAGGGAACTCAACTTGCACTCAATAAGGATGAGGAATTTCAACTCATCGTAGTGGACGGTTTCACTACATTTTATAGGCCTCTCTATAATACCGACAAAGAAGAAAATCTAAGATCAAGATTAGGAAACCAGATGATTCAGTTGATGAAAGTTGCCAGAAAAAAGGATATTCCTGTGGTAATAACAACTCAAGTATACGAAGGCGATAACGGCAAAAAAGCAGTAGGCGGTCATATGCTCTATCACAATGCTAAAACAATCGTTTTGTTGGAGGTATTGGAATCTAACATCAGAAAGGCAGTTCTAAAGAAACATCGATTCCGTTCAAGCGAAAAAAGTGTGATGTTCATAATCACAGAAGATGGTCTGGTGACCTACAGTTAAAATTTTCTGGTGAAACTAATTTCTGTCAAATATTCAAAAGGATTAAATAAGCAGGATAGGTTTCATATCTATGAAGCAGGTCAGACCAGCTGATATCACGGAAATATATGAACTTCGAGCCGAGACCATAGATTATTTTTTTCCAGATAGAGAGGACGAAATCGATTTTTGGGAACAGATAATAAAAGATTATGGCGAAAGAGTACTTCATCTTATGTGTGGTACTGCAGAGATCTCTATAGGTTTGGCTAAACGAGGATATGATGTTACTGCTATCGATATCACTGAATCGATGTTATTTGTTGCTGAGGACAAGATAGAAGAAGAAAATGTTGAAAATATCGAATTGATAAATGAAGATGTGAGATATTTTAATCTAGACGACAACTTTGATTTTGCCTTTGTTTCTACAGGTGACTATCATCATTTTACTGACCGTGAAGATATAGATAAATCTCTTGCTAAGATATTTGCTCATCTAAACCCAGGAGGTTCTTTAGCTCTAGAATTGTTCCCTATTCCTGATGAGGATTTTCATAGGGAACAGAAGAAGTTTGATCCATTGAGAGCTCCACCTGAGGGTATGGATATATGGAAGACCAATCAAACAAGTTACGATTCAAAAAATCAATTACTAGAGATAAAAGAAGAGTTATTCGTGGATAGGCAGGATGAAGGTAAAGCAAAAAGAGGGGAATATGAGATACAGCTTAGATTATTCTCAAAGAGTGAGATAACTGACATACTAAAAGAATCGGGATTTAGAAATGTAAGATTTTTGGATAATAGACAATTTACACCATACCTAAAAGATGCTGATACTTGGGTCGTTATAGCAGAAAGGTGAAAATCAAACAAAGTCTTCTAAAGTGACATTATCTTTTTTATTCAATTTTTTCTCTTTTGAATCTTTTTTTTCTTTACTATCTTTATCATTTTTCTTTTTTCCAAAATCATCCGAAAAAAGATCCGATTGCTTATTCCCTGCAAGCAACGCTTCTTGATCCCATCCAAAAACTTCGGTAACTCTAGCAAGAGTTTTTGCAATCCTCCTGGCATAATATTCAAAATCAGGATCTTTATCCAACTCACTATCCGGCACCCATGGTTCCACCTCTTGAGGAGTTTGTTGAGCGTTTGTGACTACCCAGGAAACTTTCATACCTGGTGTGAATTTGTATCCCATATCTTCCATTTTTTTGGCAGCTTGAACGTTTGGCATGCTTTGAGGATTTTTATAGAAGCTGTATTTTTTACATGACCTAGATATAACTAGTTTTTCGTAATCCACTTTCCCGTTTCTTACTTTTTTAATCATCTCTTTAGCCCTCTGTATACCACCTTCTATATCTTTATCAAGTATGTGATCAAACAATTCCTGTAGCGATTCATCCTGAGCTTCGAAAGAGTCACTTCTTCTTGTCTCGTAACCTCTTATAAGAAGATCTTCCTCAGGCCATATCACCTTTCCTACATACCTTTTCTTTTTCCCGTGACTGAATAATGGATCAACTATCTTTTCTAATTCTAATATCATCTGCTTTTCTGAGCATTCTTCAGAGACGCTTTTTCCAACGTCTATTGTTTTTTCAATGTCTTCAAGATGTGGTGATTTGAAGAAAACGCTGTCTGTATTATGAACCAGTATGTTCCCATCGGCATCGAAAAAATTGTGGTTTCCTTCAACTTCAATGTCATAAACGTATTCTTTTGTGGGCTCTGATTCTTCGATAGATATTATCTCCGCAGGTTCAAATTTTATGGGTTGTGTTGAATCATTAGTTTCTTTATGAGTAGATGGAGAATCTAATGAAACAACGTGATCACCGATATCCAATTTCTTTGCATCTACTAATTTAGGTCTGTTATTTTCAACAGTATATATTGAATGTTGAGGAGTTACAACGGTTTTACCTTTCTTTGTCGTTATTTCCAAAAGTTTACCTTTTATTGAGTGATCATATCTATGCTTAATCCCTTTTTTTATCCTTTTAAATTCTGTTTTTCCGGTCTCTAAATCCATAGATAATGTTTCGTATTTTTTATGATCGTACTCTTCTACAAACTTACCGATTTCTACTTTTTCTATACCCTCTGACCCCTTTATTTTTATCGGTCTTTTATAATCCAGGCTATCACCATATACTATTTCTAGACCCTTTTCTTCCAGCTTATCGATCACTTTTTTAATATTTTCTCTAGCGAAACCAGTTATGGCCTCTCCGATCTTTGGATCGGTAAACCTATAAAAAGAAGAAGCCATAACTCCATAAAATGAATTCATGATGACCTTAATAGCATTCTGTAGACCATCATAATATGCTATAGTTTTTTCATCCTCTGCATCTTTCATTTTTTTCTTTACAGAGTCCCTTTCTTCCATCAAATCAGTAAGTATCGATGGTAGCAATCCCTCTTTTTCTTCCTTACTAAGAAATCGTACTTCATTGGGTGCTTCGATTGATCCTGCATTGGAAATAGTTGTTGGGCAGATATTATTCTCAATTATTATAGAGGGATACATGGATTTAAAATCTAAAACGATCACCATATCGTAAAGTCCGGCTTCTACTTCGTGAACGTATCCTCCCTTTATTTTACCTCTTTTACTTTTACCATGTGATGTCAATGGGACACCTACATCGTTTTTTTCAGCCTCTCTTATTAATATAGAGTCTACAAGCGTTGATGTTCTTGGATTCAATCCTTCATCTACAGGGAGTTTTGCTACTGTTGCCAAATCCATAGCTTTATTCATCACTTCCAATTCATCTAGTATCTCATATGCTAATTCAGCATCTTTTACGCAGTATTTTTTTACCTTCTCTGGATCTCTCTTCCATTCTTCATCGATTTTAGAGGGGTCAACATCTTCTTTTTCTTTTCCGAGTAATACCTTCGAGACATGATCAAGAGTTTCTCTTTTTAGATTCATTTCTGATTTTACACACCACCATGCATCGGCTAAGATTCTACCATTACACGACCAGTATCTTTTTCCCTTTTTCCTTAGTTTTTGTCCATCCCTCCCAATATTTATCTCTTTTTTACCGTGTACCTTTGCTCTTTCGTCTAATTTAGGAAGATCATACCCGTTTATGTTATATCCGGTGATTACATCAGGATCTTTTTCATTGATATAATCTTCAAAGTCAGCTATAATATCCAACTCATCTCCGTCAAAGCTTTGCTTTTCTGTTTTATTTTCACCTTTAAAAACACAACCGATCGTCAATATCTTATCGTCCCTCAAACTGTTCTCTATATCAAAACTCAATATACTGAGTTCGGGTCTGATGGGTTTTTCTTCTTCAAATTCTGAAACAGATAGTACCTCTTCAGTGATGTATTTTTCTTCGTTTGATATTTCTCCTTTAATCCTGATTGTTGATGACAAGTCAAAATCGTAGAAAAACCGTTGAATAAAAGGAATATCGGCAGCTAGAACCTTACATTTTTTTTTCAATCTTTTCCTGTATCCGGGAACTTTCCACGGATAAGTACAAATGATTTTTTTACATTTTCTTTTTTCTCCATCTACCCATAGCCTTTCGTCTTTTATTTTTTGAATTTCATCATCCTTTTCCAGTTCTTCAATACATTTTTCTGGAGGATCAACTAATTTAAAATAAGGTCTAAAATCATCATATAAAAGAGTGATAGATTTATCCTTCTCCGTTCTTCCAAACAGTTCTATAACGACACCATCATCTTTAGCGCTGTAAGATCCGGAGACAATTCTAACAGTTCGTTTTTCGACCATATTTTACTCCGATACGATCTTTATGATATCTCCATCTTCCAATTCATGATCTCTGCCGATGACTCTATTTGTTTTAGCATCTATGGCTCTAATAAAACCTTCCCCTATCTCCGTGTGGACTGTAAATGCTAGGTCTTCTGCGGTGCTCCCTCTTTTTAAAAGATATGCATCTGGAAGTATTCTTCCCTTTTTATCGGTGTAATCATTTTCATTTTCTACTGGATAAACCACGATCATATCTAAGATGTTGTAAATAGCTGTTTCTAGAGTTTTCTGTACGCCTAACCCATCATTTCTTCTCATGAAGTCCTTTATCTTTCCCAAAGCCTTTTTTTGATCTTTAGATATATCATCTCTTATTATATCAAAGTCGTTTTCACCAGGTACATAATCTACTATTCCACTTTCTGTCGCTTTTCTCAAGGCGAGTTCATATTCTGCTGAAGTGAAGGTAACAGTGTAATCTAAATTTTGAAGCGATTCAAGTTCATCTCTAGTAGCTATATCTGCTTTATTTGCTGCTATAACCATTGGCTTACCTTTCTTTCTTATTCTCTGAGCTAGTAAGAACAAGTCTTTTGACTTCCAATCTGTAGGTTTATCCGGTAGGTCAAGACCTCTCATAGCGCTGATAACTTCAGCTTCTGAGATGCCTAATCCGGATAACTGATTATAGATGGTACTTTCCAGATCAGCACCACTCACTTCTATTTTCCTCGAAACTCTATCCCAATTATCTTCCAAAATACCCTTTAACCAGTGATCGATCTCTTTCTCTAAAAAATCAACATCTTTTTTTGGATCATGATCTCCCTTTTCACAAGGTTCTCCTTCTGCATTCGTGGAGCCACTCGCGTCCAATATATGGATCAGGCTGGAAGCTTGTCTTAAATCATCTAAAAATTTATTACCTAAACCCCTACCAGAGTGAGCGTCTTTTACCAGGCCTGCCACATCAATAAGTTCTACAGGCACCATCCTAGTTCCCTTTATGCAGGGTGCATTATTTGGATCACAATCAATATCTAAATCTTGATGTGGGCATTTGTGAGTTACGTAACCTATCCCCCGATTCGCTTCTATGGTAGTAAAAGGATAAGAGGCAACCTCAACTTCTGCTCTAGTAGAGGCTGCAAAAAAGGTGCTTTTACCTACATTTGGCTTTCCTACCAGGCCTACTTCCATCTTTACTACCTATTATAGAGATTGACACTAGAATCAATTCAAATTTGATTTAGAGAATAAATTTACTAGACCTCTTCACCACAAGAGTAACACATCTCAGCATCAGCTTGAAGTTCAGTTCCACATTCTGTACATTCAATGACATCTTTAGCTTTCTTTTCCCCTGTTTCCTCTTCAGTAGTCAATTTAGTACCACACCCATAGCAGATGTCTGCATCAGCACTCAATTCTGTACCACACTCTGGACAATCGATGACTCCTTCAGGTTGCATCTTTTTCTCAACCTCTGGTACTTCTTCCTCGATCCCCTCAGGTATCTCTTCTCTTATAGGTATTCTAGTATCGATCTCAGGTAGGCTTATTTCCTGTCCTATCAAGTCCTTTTGTTTATCTAGCATCTTTCTATGAGCGTTCAACAGTTTTCCACGCACTTCTGCAAATTCCATGTCTTTGTCCAACAACTCTCTTTCGCCTCTTGTCGTTCGTCTAGCCTCTTTTAAAGTTTCTTCCATCGTATCTTCGATTTCCGATAATGTTTTTAGAGTTTCTCTTCTTTCTTCAAGGATCTCCTCTTCCTTTTCAACGATCATCTCTTCCCTTTTATCTAATTCTTCTTCCCTTTCAACTACGGCTTCTTCCCTTTCAATAAGGTCCTGTTTCTTTTCGACCACTTCGTCTTTTAGTTGTTCGATGTCATCCATGGCGTTGGAAAAATCATATTTTAATCCTTTTACCTCAGATCTTTCTGAATCTAATGATTTTCTTTTTTCCTCTAGTTCCTCCCTTTTTGATTCTAATTCGTCTCTTAGATTTTTTAGCTCATCAGATGTTTCTGCTAATTCTGACTCTCTCTCGGCAAGGTCCTTTTCTTTTATAGTGAGGTCCTTAGATTTTTCTTCTAGTTCTTGTTCTCGTTCATTTAACTCTTCTTCTCTTTCTTTAAGCTTTTTAACAAAACCTTCCATCTGGTCAAAATCAAGATCAGCTGCTGGCATTTAGGTTCCTCCTTTTTATTGATATTACGTTTAGTATGATTACTTATAGAATATAATATCTTGTTTAAGTAACTTACGCATGAATCTTTCAGTATCAAAAAATATTATTTATGGGAGGTCGATGTCAATTTCATGGTATGTTTAGAAATCGAGCTTGAAAAAATCAGTTTTGACCCTCCTCTCATATTAGCTTCAGGTATACTAGATCAAACTGCTGAGACCATGAAAAGGATATTGGATAGCGGAGCAGGTGCTGTTGTGACTAAATCGATAGGTAAAGAATCAAGAGGAGGTCATCCCAATCCTTCAGTAGTTGAGCTTGAAACAGGTCTTTTGAATGCAATGGGTCTTCCAAACCCAGGTATAGATGAATTCAAGAATGAGCTAAAAAAGCTTGACGATACAGTAAAACAAAAACCTATCATCGGAAGCATCTTTGCTTCAAATAGTGATGATTTCGTAGATTTAGCCTTAACAATGGAAGGGTATGGTGTAGATGCAATCGAATTGAATCTGAGCTGTCCACATGCTGAAGGATATGGGGCATCTATAGCTTCAGATCAAAATGTCATGGCTGAAGTGATTGAAAGTGTTGTAGACCAAATTGAAATACCAGTTTTATCAAAACTTCCTCCTTCTGATCAAATCGTGGATAAAGCCAAGATAGCGGAAAAACACGGATCAGACGCGATTGTATGTATAAATACAGTGAAAGCTATGGCAATCAATTATGAGACCAAAACACCGATATTGGGTAACGAGATAGGAGGGTACAGTGGAAAGGGCATCAAACCCATAGGTTTACGTTGTGTTTATGAGGTGTATAAAGAAGTTGATATACCTATCATTGGATGTGGCGGCATCACAACTGGAAGAGACGCACTAGAATACATTTTAGCAGGAGCTTCTGCTTTACAGATCGGCACAGTTTTCAAGGTAAGGGGCAAAAGTGCACCGAATAAGATAGCTGATGAGATGAAAGAACTACTGAACAAAGAAAATATTAAGGACTTAGAGAGTATTATAGGAGTAGCTCATTACTGAAAAAAGAAAGGTGAAATAAGATGGAAGGACCAGATCCGGAAGAATTTGTCGATTGCCAAGATTCTGCAGATTTTTCAAATATTGTAACTCACATGTATAGAGGTGAGGTCCAAAGGACATATAATTGGAGAGGGAGACTAGATAGAACTACTGAGTGGTCGATAGTTTTACTTTCGGCCATAACGACTTGGGTATTCTCAGTTCCAGAAAGAAGTCACTTTTTATTACTAGCGGTACTAATTTTCATGGGGGTACTTTTACGAATAGAAGCGAGGAGATATAGATACTACAACATGTGGCAGGGTAGGGTAAAAACTCTAGAAGAGAATTTTATGGCGCGAACCCTATGCCCGGATGAGGAAGTAAGCTCAAGAGAGTGGATGAAAATATTGGCTGAAGATTTAAAAAGTCCAAAATTTAAAATTCCTATCTGGGTGGCCATCGCACATAGGTTAAGGAGAGTTTATTTTTGGCTATTTTCTATCACAATAATATTATGGCTAGTCAAATTAATAGTTCATCCATATCCCACCTCAAGTATAGGAAACATACTGCAGAGAGCATCGATCATAGAAATCCCAGGGTGGATTGTCATTTCATTAATCGTACTTTTTATTTTAGTTGTCAGTCTAGTAGCATTGATCGGGAAAAAATATGAGAGAAAAGGAGAAAAAGTAGTTGAAAAAGATGAGGTAAGAGAAGATTGGGATGAAAAAATGACCTAGATTTTTTTCACATCACAAGATTATTAACTATTACGTTCGTGAGGAATTACAATGAATGTAGATAAACACGAAATGATAACAAGAGGTGCAGAAGCGGAAGTTTGGAAAGGAAGCTGGCGCGGTCGAGATATCGTAATAAAAAATAGAGTCAAAAAAGGTTATCGTCATCCAGAACTGGATAAAAAGATCAGAAAGATGAGGATAAGAAAAGAAGGAAGATTGCTTGTTGAAGCTAGAAAGATTGGTGTGCCCGTACCGATAATATACGATGTGAACATGCAGGACAAAGAATTGATCATCCAATATTTTCATGGAAAACGAGTTATGGATTGTATTGAGGAGAACATCGATGTAGATTTTCAAAAAATAGGAGGATATATCGGGAAATTACATGACAATGATATAACACATGGTGATCTCACAACATCTAACATACTTTATAATGAAGTAGAAGATAAATATTGTTTTATAGATTTTAGTCTGGGCGATAAAGACTCTTCTATCCAATATATGGGTGTTGATCTTCATCTTCTCAGAGAGGCTTTGATAAGTGTTCACGAAAATCCGTTAAAACTTTTTGAAAAAGTTGTAGAAGGACATAAAGAGACATGTTTTCAACACGATCAAATAATGGACTGGGTTGAAAAGATAGAAAGCAGAGGAAGATACAGATGAAAAAACATAATATAAATGGAACTCTCAACATAGTTACTTCTAACAAAGGAAAATTTAGAGAATATCAAAAAAAGCTCTGCGGCAATTACAGTGAGGTTAAGATGTTGAATATTGGATATCCTGAGATACAAGCAGATGATCTCGAAAAGGTTGTGAATTATGCGGTAGATCACTTAAGAGACCACACACCTTTATTGATAGATGACAGCGGACTCTTTATAGACTCATTGAAAGGTTTCCCAGGTGTTTATTCTTCTTTTGTGATGGAAACTATAGGTTGTGAGGGTATTTTGAGATTGATGAAAGATAAAAAAGAGAGAAAAGCAAGATTTGAATGCGTGATAGGATTTTTAGCGGACAAAGATCAACAGATGAATGTATTTAAAGGAGAATCACATGGTTTGATAACAAAGGAGAAAAAGGGGCTTAAAGGATTTGGATATGATCCAATTTTCAAACCAAAAGAGTGTGATAGAACTTTTGCCGAGATGGATCCCGAGGAGAAAAATAAATTAAGCCATAGAGGAAGAGCGGTAGAGAAATTAATAGATTTCCTCGTCGAGAATTGAGATCAGTTCTGAAGGTTCTTTTATGATATAATCGGCTTTTTTTGCCTCTTTATTACCGTAGCCGTATAGAGCACCAATACTGATAATCCCTGCCTTATTGGCGGCTTTAACGTCATGATATCTATCGCCGATCATCACTGCTTCATTAACTGAAAACTCTTCCATGAGTTCTTTGATATGATCCGATTTATTTTTACCAGCATTGTAGCCTCTGATCGTGGAAAAATAGTCTTTTATCGAAGTATTTTGGAGAACTCTATCTATGTAATCATATCTACCATTGGAACATATAGTTAGATTATAGCCTCTTTCTTTTAAGGTATCCAACGTCCTTTTAGTACCTTCATAAAGAGTAGCTTTTTCAGGTATCATTTCGTCCTCTTTTTTTATTATTCTTTTCCTGATCTTTTTTTGTTTATCTTTCTTTTCAGGCGGAACAAGATTATCGATTATTTTGCTAGTAGGTTCCCCAAACTGTTTAAGAATAGTGTTTTCAGATAAAATTATATCGAATTCAGAAAAGGCCTCTTTTAAAGCCGGAACGCTAACATTTTCTGTTTTGTATAATGTTCCATCTAAATCAAATATTAGTAGATTAACTTTCATAATTTTTCACCTCTTTTTAGTTTTTCTAAAATCTGACAAGCTTTACATTTATCATTCATCGCGGGTTCACCGCATTTATCACACATTTCGAGTTCACCTTCACCTTCAAATTTTTTTCTTACAGGTTGCTTTATTTTTTCATAGGAGCTCAAAATCGAGTATTTAGCACCGGGGGTATTGTCTTCAAGCTCCCCTATAATGTCTCTGTAAAGCCCTCTTAAGGCGGTCTCTGCATAAGGACATTCTTGTTCGTGCACCTCCATATCTGATAGAAGGGCATATAAGTATGTTTCTTTTTCTGTCACTTTTCGTAGAGGACTAAGTCTAGGAACTAAACCCTTTTTGACATTATCGTGGGGCGCTAATCTTGCCATACTCTTCATATCGGACCTGCAGAAATTCATCAATACGGTTTGAGCTGTATCATCCAGGTTCAAACCAGTGGCTAGAAAATCTAGATCCTCATCTTTAGCCATCTTATTCATCATCCATCTTCTCAGGACTCCACAAACGGAACACGGCATCCCTATATCTTCAAAATCCAACATTTTATCTAAGGGCAATCCAAACTCATCTTCATAAGACCTGATCTCATAGTCCAGATTTAGTTTTTTGTATTCATCTTCAGCTATATCTAAACTCTTAGGTCTGTATCCCTCTATACCTTCGTCAATCGTTATCCCAAAGAGCCGGGTGTCTCTCCTTTCTTCTACTATATCATTAAGCATCCTCAAGGCAACGATGCTGTCTTTACCTCCAGATACCGCTACTCCTATGTCTTTACCCTGACCGAGATTTACTTGTTTTTTGAACTCTTTAAAAACCTTTCTCTTAAAAAAATCTTTAAAATGTTCGCAACAAAGATGTTGTCCACTGTACCTTATATAAGTTACAGCTTTCTTTCCGCAACGACTGCATTCCATTGGATTGGATTTAAAGCTTTCTCTATTTAAATCTTCGCTAAAGAAATTGTCGTATCAGTTTTCCCTTAAGTTTCTTTTTTCTATGAAAATAACTGGATGACATATGTTAAATCTATCAATAAATTCTTTTCTAATTAGTGAGATAATTTTAAATAAGTTCTATGTGGTTTTTAGAGTGGTCGATAATAGATGAAACTAAACCGGATATTCAGTGTGATAGCCATAATGATTCTAGTATTCAGCATGGTATCCATGATCTCTCATGGAACTGAAGAATCAATCGAAGTAAGTATAGAATCTTCTGAAAACTACTCCGATCAATTAGAAAGTTCTGGAGATATAGACTTTGTAGATGGTAACGATGAAGAAACCGATGCACGTTCGAGTGATGATGAAAAATTGGGGGGCCGCCTGGATACTGATCAAAATGCTTGTCGTGATTTCTCTTATGAGCGTTCTGCCTTTTCTTATGATAATGAGGATAGTTCGTCCCAGAGAGCTAATGTTAGGGATGATTACGATCACGAGTTAATAATAGATGAATACACCATAAGCTTTGAAGAAAATTTAACGGCTTTAGAAGCTGAGGCAACCTTTGATATCCACAGAATAGAAACCGAGATAGACGGAGTCGAAGATATCTACACCGCGGATCAGATCAGAGAAAATGATACAGAAGATAAAGATTTGATAGGAGATATAGAAGAAGATATTACCGATGTTTTCGAAGAAACTATCAATGATGCTTTTCCAAAGGCAGATAAGTCTTTTTATCCAACTGAATCTGATCCTGGTGAAGAGAGTGACCCTATAAAGATTATGACCTCCGCTGATGTATATCTTGTAAAAGAATCACTCGGTTTTGACGAAGACAATGAAGAATTAGATATAGATGAGATGGTGAGCGAAACTCTGAGGATAGGAGGAATAATAGCAAATCAAGTTAACTTGACGGTAGAGCCTGGACATGATACTACTTATCTATTCGAAATCCCGCAACCTTATTTAGCTAATTTAGCTGAATTGGAATCAGAGGAAGATTGGGGCATTGAGGATTACGAAAACGAAGTTTCCACTTCAAAAAACAATTCAGATGGTATCGATGAAGTAACACTCCAAAAAGAATTAAGAATCAGACATGAAGATCCTGATGAAATAGAAGAAGAAGATATAAGAGTGAAAGGTGATTTCGATCTAAGGGATCTGGGAGAGATAGATTTGGTTTTAAGTTATTATCTCTACGACGTAGACATAGAGAAATATGATGAATTCGATATACCAGATAACGTGGAGAATTTAGATCTGATAGATGCTAAGTTTATCGAAAGATCGATTGATAACGGTTTAGTTGAATGGAAAACTATTGCTGGTGAGATGGATGATTCTATTGAGGATATAGAAGAAAATATGCCTGAGATGATGGATGAAGTGAATCTTACTCACTCTGAGGATGACAGGAGTTACGAACGTATAATAAGAAGATACGATGAAAGGAATTTTCAACCTACTATAACTACAGATGATGTTGAAGTTGGAATTGATAATGAACTCGGTGAAAGTTTGATGAATAGCGGAGGCATCGTCGATTTCGAAATCTCTGAAATGGATGAAGAGAAATATCCAGACTATTCGATAAGTATGTTATTAAAAACTGGGGAATTCATGTATTTATACGATTCTGCTTCAGAAAAGGTTGAAGAAGAAGGTGATGGATATAACGAATACTATATTGAAATTGATCCAATTGAAGGTTATGAGGGTGATTTCCGTGCTCACCCTGATAAAGAGGTCCCCACCAATCAACACGTAAATCTTGAGACTATCATTGGTTTAGAGAGCGCCGATCTTACCTTGGATTTAACCGTTTCGGCAAGTACCAACATCGATGGAAGAACGGAATTGTATTCAATACAGGCTACAGATGACGTGGAAGACGATTTCCCTGACTACATAGAAATAGAATTTCTCACCTCACAATTCATCCGGCAGATAGAAAAACGAGATTTACTGGATAAAAATCGTATCCTTAATGTGACTAGAGAAGGTGAGGGAATAGATGATTTCGACGGAGTTGAAAAAGCCCTTCAGGATATGCTAGATAAGGATGAAATAGAAGCATCAACCGAGTTCGAACATGGCACATGGGAAATCCCTGATGAAGATACAGAAAACCAGCCTATAGTTTTACTAATTGATTCCAAATTTGATCTATCCTTGAGGAATTCACAAGGAGCAAATGCATTTGATATATATAGCATGGAGATGGGAGAATTTGACATACCTGCAATTGAGGACGTCGACACAAATTTCAGGTTAGTTTTTCCATCAGGTATAAAAGCAAATGTAGAGGAAACAGAAGAGGTTAGCACAGGAGAAACAGGTTCAAGATTTTATATTGAAATAGAGAGATCGGGTGATTCAGAGGGAGATATCACGATAAGCCCAGAGATAGTGATCTCTTTATCTGTATTATTCAGCACTGATGTAACACTTCATGGGATACCCTTTTTGGTAATAACTCTAGCAATCATAGCTTTGATTGTATTGATCATAATGGTGATCTACATAAGGAGGAAAAAGAAAAAAGGTATTGAGGAGAAAGAAGGTATGAGGGAAAATGTAGGACCCGAAAATGCATTTGAAAGGGTTGAAGATAGCCGTGATACGCCGCCTCCAGCGGAAAGATATCAAGAAGGTAATGGCGATGGCTTGGATGAGCCCAACAGTAATTTTGACGAATCTAACAATGAACTTGAAGATCATCCTCCACCTCCTACATCAGACTCTTCAGATAAAACATCTAAAGCGGAGCCTTCTGCTTTACAGGAACAAGGGAGATAGATCCGAAAAGATCTGAAACGCGAATAAAATAAAATCAAAAAGACAACAAAACTACAACTTAATCTATAAATAACACCATTGTTCCTACCTTCAGATGATAAACATGATAGACGATGTTGAAGTAACTCAGAAGATTATAGATAGGCATTTCGATGAATTTTCTGACCATACTGAAGTTGATGTGGCGATAGCAGGTGCAGGTCCGGCTGGTCTCGTCGCGGGTAGATATTTATCTGAAATGGGATACCAGGTAGTGATATTTGAAAGAAAATTATCTCCAGGTGGAGGCATGTGGGGTGGAGGAATGGGTTATCCTGTAGTAGTAGTTCAGGAGAGTTCTGTGGATGAGTTAGAGAAAATAGGAGTAGAAATAGTTGAGGAAGGCGACGGTTATTATACTGCTGATTCGATCAACTCTGTAGCCAAGCTTCTTTCCTCTGCTATAGATGCAGGTGCTAGAATATTCAACATGATAACCGTAGAAGATGTTCTTTACGAAGAAGATAAGATCAACGGAGTCGTTATTAACTCATCGCCGATAGAGATGGCGGATCTCCATGTAGATCCAATCACGATCAGGTCTGAAGCTACGCTGGATGCAACTGGGCATGACGCTGAGGTATGTAATGTAGTTCAAAAGAAAGCGGGAAGGTTGAGAACAGAGGAAGGAGAAGTGATCGGTGAAAAATCGATGTGGGCTGAAATTGGAGAAAAAACTGTAGTTGAAAATACACAGGAAGTATTTCCAGGTCTTTGGACCGCGGGGATGTGTGCCAATGCCGTGATGGGTGCCCCGAGGATGGGACCTATATTTGGAGGCATGCTTTTGTCAGGAAAAAAGGTGGCGGAACTGATTGATTCAAAAATAGGATAGCATAAGTATATAAAGAAAAGGCTGGAAAAAGCGGGAGATTAATATAACAGGTATTCAACTTGTTTTAGAAAGTGTTAACCATGCTTAAGAAAAATGAGACGGAAAGAAAAGAGAGAGAGGGATTTTCCAAATTCAAAAGCATGGAGCTTCCGAGGAATGTTGTTGTTGGTAGAAACGCTTTGGAAAATGTGGGAGAGATCTGTAAGAAATTAGAGCTTAAAAGAAATGCTTTGATCATCTGTGATCCAACTACAAGAAAAGTTGCTGGAGAGAAAGTCGCTGAAATTTTGAACGAATACGATCATGAGGTGGATATCCAAGAGATTAACGAAGCTGATCAAGAGACTATAGATCATGTTACCGATTTTATTGATAACAATACAGGATTTCTTTTAGGAGTTGGAGGAGGTAAATCCATCGATGTTGCTAAATACTCCTCCCATCTTTTGAATCTTCCTTTTTTGAGCATCCCGACGGCTTCCTCACATGATGGTATAGCTTCTGGTAGAGCTTCTATACAGAGGAATGGAAATAAAGTATCAGTAGAGGCTCATACTCCACTGGCAATGATAGCTGATACTGGGATAATAGCTAACAGTCCTAGTAGACTAATGGCCGCAGGATGTGGTGATATAATTTCCAATGCTACTGCTGTTAGAGACTGGAAATTAGCTAGACGCTTACGCAAAGAAAAATTTTCTCATTATGCTGCTAATCTTTCAGATATGACATCGGAACTTCTAATCAAAAATGTAGATAGGATAAAACCAGGGCTCCAGGAGAGTGCTTGGCAGGTCATAAAAGCCCTGGTAAGTTCGAGTGTGGCGATGAGCATAGCAGGGTCATCTAGACCGGCTAGTGGTAGTGAACACAAATTTAGCCATGCTCTAGATGAAATAGCAGAAGAACCAGCTCTACACGGTGAGCAGTGTGGTGTTGGAACTATAATCATGATGTATTTACATGGTGGAGATTGGAAGAAAATAAAAAAAGCTCTTCAAGCTGTAGACGCTCCCACTACAGCGAGAGGTCTAGAAGTTAAGGAAGAAGAGGTGATCCAGGCTCTGGTACATGCTCCTGAGATAAGGCCAGGGAGATATACTATATTGGGAAATATAAGGATGAATAGAGATGCAGCCGAGGATGCTGCCAAGGAAACAGGAGTCATTTAAAATAAATTAGGAGGAATAATATATGAGTTCAGTAACGTTGATAGGAGAAAATTTAGCAAAAAAGGGTTTAAAATTCAGGTTTGGTGGTTGTTTGTCAAGATGCCAAAACTGTGAATTAAAAAACTCATGTTGTGGTTTAGAAAAGAACAAATGGTACAAAGTTGTTAATGTGCGAGATAAAGATCACGAATGTAATGTACATCGTGGTAATGTAAAAGTTGTTGAAGTAGAACCAGTACCTATAAAAACCACCGCTGAAGAGAGATCCGTAATAGAAGGTTCTGTGATCAAATTGGAAGATAAGGAATGTAGCTATGTCGAATGTGAATATTACAGGATTTGTCATCCCTCAGGGATAGATTTCGGTGGAAAATATAATATTGAAGAGGTAGGAGAAAAAATAGATTGCGAGCTAGGGAAAGATCTAAAGATCGTCAAACTGAAATGATCTAGGAAAGAGTTTTTTATTTTCCTCTTATCTTTTTGAACCAGCTTTTGTTCTTGTCTTTTTCTATAGATTCAAATTTTTCTAGTAAATTTTTCTGCTCTTTGTTTAAATCATCGGGTATCTTTACATCTATTTCTACCAGTTGATCTCCATAACCTGCTCCTCTTTCCCTTTTGATCCCTTTATCAGATAATCTTAGTTTGTTTCCTGGTTGAACTCCAGGAGGTACGTCTATCTCAACTTTCCCTTCTAATGTAGGTACTTTTATGGTTGTTCCCAATGCTGCCTCAGTCATGCTGATAGTTGCAGTTGTTAACACATCGTCTCCTTTTCTTATAAATTTATCATTCTCTCTTATTCTTAACGTAACATATAGATCTCCAGCTGTGCCTCCTTTGGGTGAAGCTTCGCCTTTTCCTCTAACTCTCAATCTAGTTCCATTTTTTGCCCCTGCAGGAATATCTATGGTGATCTTCTCTGTTTTTTCAACAACTCCATTTCCATCACATTTGGGACAAGGATCTTTCACGATCTCCCCTGTTCCGTCACATTGATCGCATCTAGTGATTCTAACTACTTGTTGGAAACCTCTCCTTTGGGCCTGCTTTACTTCTCCTGCACCCCCACATTTGTGACAGGTCTTGCTTTTCCCACTTTCACTTCCAGTACCTTCACATTTATCACACTGTGCCTTTCGGTTTATCTTAACTGTTTTTTCGGTACCCTCTCTAATGTCTTCTAGATCTGCTTCTATTTGTATTTTAAGATCTCTGCCTTTTTTTCTTCTATTGCCTCTTCTTCCTCTGCGTACATCTCTAAAGAAACTATCAAAAATGTCGTTAAATCCACCGGATCTTCTACCGCCAAAGAATTCTGAGAATATGTCTTCAACTTCATCTCGATGAGAAAAATCAGACCAGTCGAATCCTCCGTTACTGAATTCTTGTTCTACACCTCTTTTTCCATATTTATCATATCTTCTCTTTTTCTCATCATCGGCAAGAACCTCGTAGGCTTCAGAGATTTTTTTGAATTTTTCTCTAGCCTCTTCAGTGTTATCAGGGTTTTTATCAGGATGATATTTTTTTGCTTTTTTCCGATAAGCCTTCTTTATTTCTTGCTTTGATGCGTCTTTGTCAACTCCCAGTATGTCGTAATAATCTTCACTTGGCATATACTATCCCTTCAAGAATGTGATATATTGTGTCTTCATCTATGTAGGAGTATGAAATAGTTTTCCTTCAGCATTTTATGGAAATATATAAGGAAGGGTTTTTAGTCTTCTTCGTCTTCATCTACGACTTCATAATCGGCGTCAACGTAATCTTCGTCAGAGTTACTTTGTTCTCCCGAAGCTCGACTGCTTGCTGGACCGGTACTAGGGCCACCTTGAGCACTTCCAGCCTGTGCTCCTCCTTCACTTGCTGCTGCTTGTTGTTGGGCTTGATACATCTGCTGTCCTATTTTTTGGATAGCCTGTTCAAGTTCTTCTTTTTTCTTCTTGATCTCTTCGAAATTGTCTTTTTCTATTGCGTCTTTCAAGACCTCAATTTTCTCTTGGACCTCATTTTTAGTTGATTTATCTATTTGATCTTCCATTTCCTCTAGCGTTCTTTCTGTAGAATAGACTAGCTGTTGTGCTTCATTTTTGGTTCTTATCCTCTCTTTCTTTCTCTTGTCCTCTTCAGCATGTTTTTCAGCTTCTTCTTTCATTCTTTCGATCTTATCTTCTGAAAGTTGACTTGTGGCCTCCACTGTGATACTTTCTTCTTTACCGGTTCCTTTATCTTCTGCAGAAACGTTCAGTATACCGTTTTCGTCTATCTGAAATTTAACTTCTATCTGTGGTACACCCTTTGGTGCGGGAGGGATTCCAGTCAGGTTGAATCTTCCAAGACTGTGATTATCTTGTGCCATCGCTCTTTCTCCCTGGACTACGTGGATTTCTACGTTAGTTTGATTGTCAGCAGCAGTAGTAAATATCTTGCTTTCCTCCGTAGGTATAGTGGTGTTTCTATCGATTAGGCTAGTTGTGACTCCACCGAGTGTTTCGACTCCAAGTGAAAGAGGAGTAACATCTAGCAATACTATATCATCTTCTACATCTCCTGAGATAACTCCGGCCTGGATCGCCGCCCCTACAGCCACACATTCATCTGGATTGATCTTCATATTTGGGTTCTGGTTGAAGAAGTCTTTAACAAAGTCCTGTACAGCTGGAAGTCTAGTTGAACCTCCTACGAGTATAACTTCATCTATCTCGTGCGGTTGAAGACCGGTATCTTCTAGTGCTATATTGACTGGTTCTTTGGTTTTTTCGACCAAGTCTTCTGTCATCTTTTGGAAATCGGCTCTAGTGATCTCCAATTCAAGATGTTTAGGTCCGTCATCATCTGCTGTCAGATAAGGCAAATTGATGTCAGTATTTTGTTTACTAGATAATTCTTGTTTTGCTTTCTCAGACGCTTCAAATATTCTCTGCAATGCTTCTCTATTGTCACTAACATCAATTCCAGTATCCTTTTTGAACTCTTCAATACAATGTTCCATAAGCCTTTCTGTCCAGTCGTCACCACCAAGATCAGTGTTACCAGAAGTCGCAAGAACATCATATACTCCATCACCTATCTCTAGTATAGAAACATCAAAGGTTCCTCCACCTAGATCATATACGATAATCGTTTCAGCGTGTTGTTTTTCGTCCATTTTGTAAGCCATCGCTGATGCAGTAGGCTCGTTGAATACACGTTCAACTTCGAAACCAGCGATTTCCCCAGCGTTTTTTGTTGCCTCTCTTTGGGGTTCATTGAAATAAGCGGGTACTGTTATCACTGCTCTATCTAGTTCCTCTCCCATGTACTCTTCAGCATCTCTTTTCAGTTTTTGTAGAATCATCGCTGATATCTGTTCAGGAGTGTATTCCTTGTCATCTATTTTCACTTTATGGTCGGTACCCATTTTTCTTTTTATAGATTCTATGGTTCTGTTGGGATTTTTTACTGCTTGTCTTTTAGCCATTTCGCCGACTAGTCTTTCTCCGTCCTCTTTGAACGCAACTATTGAAGGAGTAGTTCTTTCTCCTTCTGCGTTGGGAATTATCGTAGGTTCTCCGCCTTCAATTATTGCCATTGCCGAATTCGTCGTTCCAAGATCGATTCCTAATACTTTATCAGACATTTTATCCACCTTTGGATCTTAATTTAATTATAAATTATATCTATTTGGCCACTTTTACTTTAGAAGGCCTTATTACTTTACCATTTAACATGTAACCTTTTTGAAATACTTCTATAATCTGGTTTTTTTCAACATCTTCACAATCTTCGGATTGGATACATTCGTGATACATCGGATCAAACTGTTTTTTTTGTGCTTCTATCTTCTTCAGACCGTGATCTTTCAGTGTATTAACTAATTTGTTAAATATCATCTCGATCCCGTCTTTGTCGATTTCGTCTTCATTTTCTAATGCTCTCTCAAAATCGTCGACAATTTCTAAGAGATCAATCATGAGATCCTCCGTAGCTAATTCTCTGATTTTCTTTTTCTCTTTAACCATTCTTTTTTTGTAATTATCGAAATCGGCCATCACTTTTTTTAAAGAACTCTCTAAGTCATCTATTTCTTCTTCAAGCTCTTCTTTTGTTAGTTTTTCTTCCTCTTTTTCATCGGGTTCTTCATCAATAGATTCCCCGTCTAGATCTTTGGTTTCTAGTTCATCTTCAGGTTGTTTTTCCTCAGTTCTATCGACATCAACGGTTTCATCTTCTTTAGTTTCGTGCTTTTTCGCAGACATTCTAACAACACTCATTAAATCATTCGATTTCAATCGATTGACCCACATCTTCCGTTAACTTATCCAGTTCGACCTCTAGTACACCGTTATTGTAAATAGCATTAGCCTCATTTGGATCTACTTTTGCTGGAAGTTTGATCTTCTTCTTGTACCTTCTTTTTCCTTCCACTGAAACGATCAACACGTCATCCTTGACATTCAGATCTATATCTTCTTTTTCTACCCCAGGAATATCGATAGTCACCATCACTTTTTCTCCACTATCCTGAACATCAGTCAGTGGGGTCCATTCTGAGCTCTCTTTGTCTTCACTATCTCTATAGAAATAGTCTTTTGCATTACCGAATTCATCGATCTTAGGTTTCCCATCGGGCCCTTGTCTGATTGAAAACCCGTACACAAAAGGATCTTTAGAGGATTGACTTCTACGTCTTGACATCATCTCTTCCGCTAACTTTCTCATCTTCTCGAACTCTCTGTCTATATCGGAGACATCGAAGAGGCTTGAGAATCCAAAAATATCTTCGAATGGATCTTTTCTTCTACGATCTTTTCTTCTATCGTCTTCTTCATCATCGTATTTTTTTCCGCTCATATTTTCCACCCTATATTAGTATTCTTTTTCATATCTCCAATAATATTTTCGATTTCATCTTCTCTAACATTGAAATGCTTAGCTATTTTTTTAGGATCACTTATACCGGTCTCCAAAACGAAATATAGTATTTTTCTAGCCTCGTAATCTTCAAAATTATCATGGATGAACTTGTAGGCTTCCGAAAGAGCTTTTTCTTTGAGTTTCAACAAATATTTTCTTTCCTTTTCCAACTTCTTGATTTTTTTTTCAATACTTTTTATTATCTTTCTATGACCCTCTAGATAGCCACCTTCTATAATACCTTCCTTAACTTTTTTTTCTATTTCTTTATAACCTTCAATTTCTTCATCTCTAAGATCTTCGATCCCAGTATGGAATAGCTGAGGTCCTAAATCTATTCTCAATGAGAGTTCTTTATTCAGTGAGTATTTTTTGGTAGGAGGTCCCCCTAGCTCGCTTTCGCATTTTTCAGAGATCACAAACCCTTTTTCCTCTAACCTCTTTAAGTGCTTGGATATAGATTGTTGACTAGTGTCAAGATGCCTAGATATTGCAAGAGGATAATTCTCCTCTTTACTTAATAGTTCCAATATCCTCCTTCTAGTTCGGTTTTGAAGGAGTTGTATTATTTCATCAAATTCATCTATATCCATACTTTCACGCTTTTTTCTTATTATGTATCAATAAAGAAAGAAATGGGTTTTCAGATCAATTGATCTCTATTTTCTTTCCTTTGGTTTTCTTTGGTTCTTTTTTTGGCAGATCTATGGTCAGAATACCCTTGTTAAGCTCTGCATTTACTTCTTCCTCTTTGATCTCGTCAGGCATCGGAAGTTCTCTGTAGAATGAACGGTGGCCTCTTTCCTTTCGGATAAAGTCTTCACCTTCTTCTTTGGTTTCTTCGGTTGTTTCTCCTTGTATGACTAGACTTTCATCTCTCAGTTCTATTTCGATATCATCCTTATCGATGCCTGGAATTTCTGCTTCTATTTCAAATCTATCACCGCGATCTCTCATATCTATGGCCGGCATTCTTCTCCCTAACCTGGTCCTTTTTTGGACTGGTGATCTTCCAAAGAACCTATCCAATGTTCTATCTAGGTCCTCGAAAATACTATCGATCTCTCGGAAAGGACTCAGTTCCCTCTCTCTCGATCGTTTTGCCAATCTTCTATCTTCTTTTTCCTCATCTTCGGCCATTTTTACCACCTCAACTTAACAACCTTTTGTTGTAATATCTTCATTTAATAGTTAGTACTAACTCATATTTAAAAATTTTCCTCAAAACTCCGTGAAAAAAGAAGATAAAAAAGAATAAAGGTTTTACTTTTCTTTCATCTTATAGCTAAGAACAGGATTCCTTATAGCCTTTGTTTCATCCACCCTAGCTACGGCTGTATTATGGGGTGCTTCACCTATCACTTCTTCGTCTTCTTTCATTATAGAAGCTATGACATTTGAGAATTCATCTAATGTTTGTTTGGTCTCGGTCTCTGTAGGTTCAATCATCAAAGCTTCGTCTACTAGTTGGGGAAAGTAAATAGTAGGAGCGTGGAATCCATAATCTAACATGCGTTTTGCTAGATCAGTCGTTTTTAGATTTTTTTCTTTCATTTTCTTTCCAGACATCACAAATTCGTGTTTCCTGAGATCCTTGTAAGGCAGATCAAGTCGCGGTTCGAGTTTCTTTTTTAGATAATTACTATTTAATACGGCTCTTTCCGTGATCTCCTCAAGACCATCCTTTCCTTCTTTTCTGATATAAGCATAAGCTTTCAAAAGGACCAGCCAATTTCCGTAAGCACCTTTGATCCTACCTATACTGTTTTTTAGACCATGATTAAGATAATATTTTTCTTCATCTTTTTCTACTATAGGTATCGGTAGATAGGACTTTAATTCCTCCGTTACTCCTATAGGCCCAGCTCCTGGTCCTCCTCCTCCATGGGGAGTACTGAATGTTTTATGAAGGTTGAAGTGCATGATATCAAAATTCATCGCTCCTGGGTTAGTTTTACCCATGATAGCGTTAAGATTAGCACCATCGTAATATAATAGTCCTCCCGCCTCATGAATGATGTCAGAAATCCTGCAGGCATCTTCTTCATAGATCCCTAAAGTGTTAGGATTAGTAATCATGAATGCTGCAGTATTATCACCAGCAGCTTCTTCCAAAGCTTCTAAATCTAGGCAACCCTCTTTTGATGGGATCTCAACAACATCGTAATTCAACATAGCTACACTGGCTGGGTTTGTTCCATGAGCAGTGTCTGGTAGTATCACTTCTTTCCTTTCTTCATCATTGTTTAGATGGTATTCATGTGCGATCATGAGTCCAGCGATCTCGCCGTGCGCACCTGCTGCAGGTTGAAGACTTACAGCGTCCATCCCTCCGAGTTCAGCGAGGTATTCTTGTAACTCGAACATGATCTCTAAGGTCCCTTGAGTCATTTCTCCAGGCTGATAAGGATGGATATCAGTGGCTTTTGTATTTCTAGCTATTTTTTCAGCATATTTAGGATTATATTTCATCGTGCATGAACCAAGAGGATATAACCCTGTATCTATACCATAATTCATTTGTGATAATCTATTAAAATATCTGACAACTTCATGCTCGGGGACATCGGGAATTTTTGGTGATTTTTCTCTAGAAATCTTTGATGGTAAAGGGTTCTGTTCTATATCCCTCTTTTTACCTTCTTTGATCAATAAATCTTCTTCGTATCTTGCCTGCCTATATGTAGGTTTCATCTGATCACCTCCTCAAGAGTATTAACAAAATGATCGATCTCACTTTTAGTGTTCATTTCGGTGACAGCCGTTAGAAATAATTCTGGAAGCGAGTTGAATTTGTCTTTTTGATTTAGTGGAATACCGGGCAATACTTCTTTTTCAACACATCTTTTGAAAATTTCTTCTGAGTTTTCAGAACACTCGAATGTGAACTCGGTATAAAAGTCCCCGTCAAAATAAGGCGATTTTATTCCTTCTATTTCGTTTAACCTTTTTGAGAGGTCGTGAACTCTTCTGTAATTCTCTTTTGCGAGTTTTTCAAGTCCTTTTCCTCCTCTTACATAAGTAAAAACGGTTGAAGCTAGGGCCATAAGTGATTGATTAGTGCATATGTTTGACGTTGCTCTCTCCCTTCGGATATGTTGTTCTCTTGTTTGCAAGGTCATACAATATGCTCTTTTACCGTTAGAATCCTCCGTTTCTCCTATGATCCTTCCTGGCATCTTTCTTATATATCTTTCTTTAGCGGCAAAAACTCCCACTGTTGGTCCTCCGAAGGAGGGAGGTATTCCAAGGGTTTGACTGTCACCCACTGCTATATCTACCCCCCATTCAGATGGTGCTTTCATCAATGTTAAAAGTACTGGATCTATACCTCCTACTAAAATAGAATCTGTATCGTTTTTTATATCTTCAAAAACCGTAAGGTCATCTTCAAGAACACCGAATATATTTGGAGTTTCAACGTAAAAACCTAAGGTATTCTCATTCACTTTTTCTTTCAAATCATCTAAATCAATTTTCCCTTCTTCGTTAAAATCAACTTTTTTGATATCAATATTTTTACCTCTAAGATAATTTCCAATGATTGAATCAAAATCCCAGTGTACATTTTTTGGAAGTAAGAATTCTCCTCCTTTCCTTTTAATTCTTGAAGCCATCATGATAGCTTCAGCAAGAGCAGTTGGGTGATCGTACATGCTTGTATTTACAGCTCCAAGACCAGTCAATTCGGCAATGATACTCTGATATTCAAAAAGCGCCTGTAGCATACCCTGACTTACTTCTGCCTGGTAAGGTGTATAGGAAGTGTAAAACTCTGATTTTCCTATAATCTCATCTACCGCAGCCGGGACATAATGATGATAATAGCCGCTTCCCAAAAAGGAGCTTATCTCATTGAGATCCTTGTTTTTTTCTATCTTATTATTGATTTCTAATATCAGTTCTTTTTCTGAAAGACTCATAGGTAGATCAAGTTCTGTTCTTACTCTTTCAGGAATATCTTCAAAAAGCTCATCAACCTCCTCTAGGCCTAGGAAATCTAACATCTCTTCATTTTCCGACATCTACACACCGATTTAGGTAAAGATGGGTTAGTAAAAAGATTTTTGTGAGTATAGATTAGCATCTAGGGATGAAGATAGATACCTCTGCAATAGATCCAACAAAACCTTTATATAGAAGTTCAATAATCGGTTCAAGTAATTAGATAGATAAAAAAGGTGAATTAATCATGATGGGAAATCAACCAATTCTGTTGTTGAAAGAAGACACGGAAAGAGAAAGAGGTAGAGATGCACAGAAGAACAATATCGCCGCTGCAAAAGCTGTTGGAGATGCGGTCAGAAGTACTTTAGGACCGAAAGGAATGGATAAGATGCTCGTCGATAGTCTTGGAGATGTCGTTATCACAAATGACGGAGCCACTATTTTAGACGAAATAGACATCGAACATCCCGCGGCCAAGATGGCTGTAGAGATGGCAGAGAGTCAGGACGATGAATGTGGTGATGGAACTACATCCGTTGTTGTTTTAGCAGGAGAATATTTGAAGTATGCGGAAGATCTTATCGAGCAAAATGTTCATCCAAGTGTTATAGCTAAAGGATTCAGGTTGGCATCTCAAGAAGCTAGAAAGGTACTTGAAGAAAATAAAATAGAGATAGACATAGATGATGAAGAAAAATTAAAAGAGATAGCGATGACAGCTATGACAGGAAAAGCCATTGAAGGGGAGAAAGATAGATTGGCAGACCTAGCTGTAAAAGCCGTGAGGAAAGTCGCTGAAGAGGATGATGGAGAATATAAAGTTGATATTGATAATATCAAAGTCGAAAAACAAGCCGGGGCAAGTGTAGACAAAACGGAACTGATAGATGGTATCTTGATAGACAAGGAGAGAACTCATGCTAACATGCCGGAGAATATAGAAGATGCTCAAATAGCACTTCTTGATTCGGCTTTAGAGATCAAGGAAACAGAGGTCGATGCCGAAATAGAGATTACAGACCCTGATCAATTGGAACAATTCGTCAGTAAAGAGGAAGAAAGCATAAAAGAGATGGTCGATAAGATAAAAGATTCAGGCGCTAATGTATTATTGTGTCAAAAGGGGATAGACGACTTAGCACAGCATTATCTTGCCAAGGAAGATATTTTTGCTCTGAGAAGAGTAAAGAAATCAGATATGAAGAAGTTAGCTAGAGCTACCGGTGCTAATATAGTTACAAACCTCGATGACCTCAATGAAGATGACTTAGGAGAGGCGACCTCTGTTCTAGAAAAGATGGTTGGCGATAGTCATATGACTTTTGTAGAAGATGGTAAACTCGGTAAAGCGGTATCTTTGTTACTCAGAGGCGGAACTGAACATGTTGTAGATGAGTTGGAAAGAGCTGTACACGATGCTTTAAAAGTCGTTGGCGTTGCTATCGAAGATAAAGCTATACTTCCAGGAGGAGGAGCTATAGAGATAGAATTAAGAAATAGACTCAAGAATTATGCAGGAAAAGTTAAAGGCAGGGAACAACTTGCCATTGAAGCTTTTGCCAAAGCCTTAGACGTTATACCAAGGACTCTCGCAGAAAATGCTGGATTGGATGGAATAGATGTACTGATGGAATTGAACAATGCTCACGAGGAGAACGGATTGAGAAAACATGGTATAGAGATAATAAGTGGTGATGTAGTTGATATGACAGAAGCGAAAGTCGTAGAACCATTAAGAGTAAAAACACAAGCTATAGAAGCGGCAACTGAAGTTGCAAACATGATCTTAAGGATCGACGACGTCATAGCCTCTAAAGGTGGAGGCGGTGACGAAGGAGCCGGTGGACCACCAGGCGGTGCAGGTGGAATGCCCGGCGGAATGGGCGGCGGAATGCCACCTGGAATGATGTAAATATACGTTGATTTAAAGTCAAACAACTAAAAAGCTTTCAAAACCTTTTTTCTTTTTTTAGATTTTAAGATGATTTTCCATCAATATTTGAGTTTTAAAAATAAGAGAACACCGACAAAAGTTGCACCGATAGTGTTTCCAATTATGTAAACTAAATTTGCAACCTCTAGAACCGTATATATTTGAAGTCCGATGAATGAAATGAAAGCGACTGTCAAAAATGTTAGTGATAGGTCTCTTGTTTGTTTGGTCTTGATCACCCTAAAAACTTGTATCCCCCATCCCATATTTAGACAAATCACAGATACTAGTCCTAATATAGGCAAAAAATCCTTCATTCTATATCTCCTTTCTCATTTTTTATCAGTATTTTGACTTTGGACAAGACATCTTCAAAGCCCTTTTCGGCATCGATCACTTCCCAATCATGCTTTTCTGCTAAAAGTAAATAATTCTCTCTCACTTTCTTAAGAAAGTCGATATTTTCATATTTGCTTTTTTCTCCTCTTGGGTTTATTCTTCTGAGAGATTCTTTGGGTTTTATGTCGAAGAGGATAGTCAGATCGGGTTTTAAGATGAACGGTTCCTGTATAGATTCGGCGTATTCAAGAGAGATTTTATCCGTTGCGGCCTGATATGCGGCAGTCGATCCCCAATACCTATCACATATGACTAAATTTTCTTTTTTCAATTTTTCTTTGATCTTCTTAGTGTGTTCTACTCTATCGGCAAGGTAGAGAAAAAGATCTTTGTAGGGATCTGTATTTTCCTTTGCTATCTTCTGAGCTAGTGTACCCACGGTTGAATCTGTCGGTTCTCTTGTCAAGTAAATATCGTGGAATTCACTTTTGATAGCTTCAGATATGGTCGATTTGCCTGATCCGTCTATACCTTCGAAGACTACGAATATTGACATCCTTTGGATTATAGGGGACTATCAAAATAGTTTTTTGGTCTCAAATCACCAAAAAAACAATCCTTATCAGTAGATCTTAACTTCCTTCGCCCCTCTAAAATTGTTATTCGATGATCTTTGCGCTTTTATCCTCATTTTAACAGATGAATGAAGGATTAGATTTAAGTATATGTAGTTAATTCAACTTCTGATGACAGATAATAGACCCCTGACGATATTGAACAATAACCTTGGAAATAATGTGATAGTGGAACTCAAATATGGAAAGGAATACAGAGGAAAATTAGATGGGTATGATCCACATCTAAACCTGGTAATGGAAGATGTCAAAGAGTACATCGACGGAGAAAAAACAAGAGAGATGGAGAGAGCCCTAGTCAGGGGAGATAATGTTGTTTATGTGTCTCCTTAAAAGGTGAAAATCATGCCAAAAGGTACACCCTCACAAGGAAAAAAATCATCTGGAAAGTCTCACATCCAATGCAGGCGCTGCGGAAACAAGTCGTTTAACTTTAGGAAAGGATTTTGTTCATCTTGTGGCTTCGGTAAAAGCGCCAAAAGGAAAGACTACAACTGGGCGAAGGACCATTGAGAATCAGGCCGATTTCTAATAAAAACTTTCACTACGGCTAAACTTATAACTTTTTAACAGTAGGTTTGCAGTCTAAATGATGTAGCAAAAATTTCTATACTTTAACTCCAGAGCCTATGATACAGGTTATTTTTTATTTTATGTAACTAGGCTCATACTAGGTTTTCATACAGTAATATCTACTTTCACACTGAGCCTCGTCAAGTTTATCTCATCAGGCGTATAATCTCTAATTTCAACTGAATCTTCTCCACTTTCCACTTCATCAGATCCAAGGGAAGTCTCATTTTCTAGATAATTAGCCCATGCGGTAGTATAGGGAGTGTCTATCGTCAAATTGAAATCCTCATCCTCATCGACGGGGTGAGTTGTAGTGTCTAGACCTGCTCTCTCAATGTTTATATCAACTCGCCCGTTACCACTGATGTCCTCGGATGACCCTACAAAATTTATCATAGTCATGCTCACGCTGTCTTCATCTATATAAAGTTGAGGTCTAGCTCTCATGACTGATTTATCTTCTTGTTCTAAGATTATAGCCCCATGTTCGTAGATCAAACTTTGGTCCTCGAATTCTCTGTTTCTTGCTCTGTATCTGAAATTGCCGCTGCTATTACGACTTAAAAATCTATTTTCATCTTCCGAAAAAAACCTTAAAGACATTTGACTGCTCTCGTTCCCAGGTTCATAGGTAACTCTTCCAGGAGTTGCTGAAGCAAAAATAGGTATGCCATCAGTTCCCAATTTAAGGGAAGAATACTGAGAATGATACTGAGGGTAGTTCCTGTCCTCTGCCAAATTATCTATACTTCTTTTGAAATCCGCGAATTCACCTCTAACCTCCTGCATGTGGTAAGCCTCATTGTCGTGCATCCATACCGGAACATATTGTTGGGTAATAAGTGAAAGGACACTTAAAAATATCAAAAGTGCCATTATAGTCCCTACAGTGGTCGCAACACCTTCTTCATCTCGGTCCAAATTTTTATTTCTTTTAAGTTCCGGCATTTTTTATCACCAATCAATCGTAACTATAATTTTCTTCTTTATTTTCATCTAAAGACTTCTTCACTTCTTCGAGGACAGCATCTTTATTTCTGTAATAAGAAGAGATCATGTGAGCGAATTTTTTATAGTTAAATATCTCTTCTTTTTCCATATATTCAAGAACCATCTTTCTTCTTTTCACTTCTCTTTCCAATTCCCTTTGTGTCCAATTTTTGGACTGTGCTATTTTGGAGTATATATAACTGTGACCACTGTAGTTATACGAATCGTCTGCAGGATTCCAGGTATAAGCTTTGTTTGTTATGAGTTCTTCTGTATCAGGATCTACACCAACGACTTCAGTTACATTTTTTATACGTCTTACCATCTTAGCTCCTACTTTTACTTTAGCTTGCATCAATACAATATCTAGAGCCCCTACTAAGGCTCTTGGTAAGTTGATTGGATCATTTTCCATCCTGTTCACCATTGTTTGGACGTCGTCTGAGTGGAAAGTAGTATAAGCACTCTTACCTGTTGCCATAGCCTGGAAAACGACGTAGGCTTCTTCACCTCTTACCTCTCCTACCATCATGTATTGTGGACGTTGTCTCAGTGCAGCTTGGAGAAGTTCATACATGTCTATCTCTCCTGCCCTCTTTCCTGTCTTTTCGTCCAATTCCCCAAATCCACTCCTTGTTAGCAGAGGTACCCAATTTTCGTGAGGAAGATTTAGTTCTCTAGTGTCTTCTATACTAACGATTTTTTCTTGAGGAGGTATGAATAAAAGTATTGCATTCAAAGTAGTGGTTTTGCCAGAGGCAGTTCCACCACAGATTAACATAGATTGTCTATTTTCGATGGCCATCCATGCATACGCCATCATCTCTGGATTAAAAGTTTTAAATTTTATCAAGTTGATGGGGGTATAGGGTTCTTCTTCGAATCTCCTGATTGTAAAAGAGGATCCTTTCTGAGTTATATGGGTTCCAAGGGTTTCCTGCAGTCGTGAACCGTCTGGCATTGTCGCATCAAGCATCGGATCTGCTACAGAAATATGTTTGCCACTTCGTTGGGCGAGCCAAATAACGTAATTATCTAGTTCATCACTGGTTTCAAATTTAACGTTAGATTTCATAGAACCATATTTTCGATGGAAAACATAAATTGGGATATTTACACCGTCACAGGAGATATCCTCTGGGTCAGGATCTTTCATAATCACGTCTATCGGACCAAATCCTAGAAAATCTCTTCTCAAATAGTACATTATCCTTTCTGTTGATTCTGGTTTGAGTTCTACTTCGAGATCTTTTATGATATCTCTATACTTATGCCTGATATATTCCTTTTTTTCTTCTTCACTTTCTAAATCAATTAGCTCTAAACGATCAATAAATTGATCTTTTACTGCTTTTAAAACTTCTTCTTCGTCATCTGTTAATGGGGGCTCAATTACTTCGTATATGTATTCATTAGAGGTATTATCATATTTTATCCTTACATATGTGTAAGGTTTGGTTATCTCATTGATCTCTATCTCCTTGACATTTGGATCCGCTATTTTTGGAATAGGAGTTATTTCTCCAGCATATTTAGTAGTCTCATCCTGATCTGCAGGCATCTTAACTTTTTTAGGTCCACTCGGTTCTGAGACCACATTTTTTAATTTTTCAGTTAGACTCATTAATAATCACCTCATACAAGGAGACCTACGCCTCCAAAAAGTATTCGCAAACTCAAAAATCCTATTATAAGCAGAATAAATGTGTGTTTCATACCATTTGTCATCTTACCTGTCTGTAATACTCCTGCGACAATACCGTCTCCTAACGCGTGCACGAAAACCGCTAATGCAAATATGTATTGAATAACGGGTATGTCTTCGGTATCCATCTCCATATCCATACCTCCTCCCATTTGTATTTCAGTTGCTGCATCATCGTCTGCATCCATATCTATCTCTGCATCTTCCATCGCTGCTAGGAATTGTGTATTTAAAATTATGATAACTACGATGAAAACTGCGAAGGCGATATAAATTACTGCAAGGTATGAAGTCATAGCGATTTTCTGCTCGTCCTCCGCATTATGGACTTCTTTTGCATCTTGAGATACCATAGTCAATACATCAGCAACATTACCCCCTGCTTCATTTGCTTTTGTTATTATGGCTACTACTCTATTGACCAAGTCAGTATCTACTCTATTAGAAAATAATTCCAGTGCCTTATTAGCTGGAACACCCCATTTTATCTGAGCAGCCATTTTTTGAATCTCAGGTGTCAGATCACCATATTTACCACCGGCTGAGACCACTATAGCATCAGCAAGAGTCATTCCAAAACGTCCGGCTTCAGAAACATCCCTCAGAAAATCCGGAAGTCTTCTTTCAATTTTTTCGATCTGTTTTTGCTTATAGCTGACATAGAATCCCGTAGGACCAAAAAACGCCATCCCACTTATCATCCCCCAGTCCAAAGGATCTAAAGGAACACCTTCAACAAATATCGATAAGATAGCAATGGTTACAAAAACAGCTGTGATCATACCTGAAATTATGAATATCTCTTTACTATATCCAAGCGACATAACTTTTTGAAATCCTGATTTTCTTTCCTTTGCCATATTATCAATCCTGATTTATCAACCATATTATAAATATAAATCCTGCCTGAGAACCTGGTATCATCAAACCAACTACCGCATAAAGTACTGGAATTGGATCTCCACCCATACCCATTATTGAAGAAATTGCCATTATAACAACTAAAAACAAAGGAAACGCAACAACGACAGTGACAAATGATTCCGCAAGCATACCAAGAGTTTCCATATTTTGTTGTACTTGTAGTTTTCTTTCATCTTGATATTCTTCCATTTTACTTTTGAAATAGGGTTTTAGTTTTCCTCCAGAAGTGGAGGTGGTTACAACGCCCTGAAGAAATTCTCTAAAGTTATCTGAGGGGCACCTATCTGCGGCTCTATTAAGGGCGGTCAAGATATCAAGTCCCAGTATCTCTGTATCTCTAGTTATCCATTTTGCTTCTTCGCTTATCTCCCCATAAAGAGGTTGTTTTGCAAGTTCTTTGAAAATCATATCTATATTTATATTGGCAGAAGCCATAGAAGCAATAAAACTCATCGCGTCTGCTAGCTTTTTATCTATTTTAGTTGCTCTTCTATTAGCTTTGCTTGAAGGGCTATATTTCAAAGCAAAATAAACTGACAATGGAGTTAAGACGAGTACTCCAGCGGCAATTAGATATGAAGCAACTCCTACCAATGGGGGCAAAAGCAGAGAGACAAATAAAGCTCCTGCAAAACCGGCTAAAGCTGCAAAAAAGGTACTCATCCAAATATAGGCAATATACTCTTCGACCCTTATCTTCATGTGTGCTTGAAGCAGATCGTTTTCTAATTCTTGGTCCTCTACATCCCTTTTTTGTACAAATGGTCCCATCATCTCCCAACAAAATCGCTGATATTTGTTGAGTCTAAGATATTCTGGTACTGTTTCTTTGGATAACCTCTGGATATGAGGTCCATATTTTTTTATGTCTTCGCTGACTTCAGCCCTTTTTGAGGAAAGAAATGAATCCTCTTTAAATTTGAACCCACTGAAAGTGTCCTCGGATTCACTCATCTCCTTCACCTCTTTTTTCTCTTATCCTAGCTAGAGTTTCTTCTGGTTCTTTATAATATGATGTGATCACTTTTGATATGTCTTTATAATGAGAGAGATTTTCTTCCACAAGATATTTGATTATCTCTGTTCTGTTCTCAAACTCTTCATCCATCTCTTCCTGAGTCCAGTTCTTTGTTGTCATTATCTCGTCAAAATTATATGTATGTCCTTTATATTTATAACTATCTGTTGATCGCTCCCATTCAAAAACAGTATTGGTTATCAGTTCATCACTTTCCGGTTCGAAAGCTACTATCTCAGTTATCTCTTGGATCCTCCTAACTTCTTCATCATCTATCCTTGCAAAGGTTTGTATTATCACGAAATTTAGTGCAGTGAGCAGTACTCTAGGACAGTTGATCGGTGGATTTTCTAGCCTATGAACCATGGATTGTACTGAATCTGCGTGCATTGTACTGTAAGTAACGTGGCCGGTAGCCATAGCCTGGAACATATCATGTGCTTCTTTACCTCTGACTTCTCCAACGATTATGTAGTCTGGTCTCTGTCGAAGGGCATTTCTAACAAGATCATACATATTCACCTCTCCCGGATCTTTACCTTCTCCTTGACTCATCGTTGTACCTGCTCTTGTGGTACTAGGGATCCAATTTTCATGAGGCAAATTTATCTCTCTTGTGTCTTCTAATGAGACAATTTTAAGACCTGGTGGTATAAAAAGCGTCATCGAATTAAGTGTGGCTGTTTTTCCACAGGCCGTTCCTCCTGCAACGATTGAGGATTTTTCATTCTCAACCATAAGCCAGAGATAAGCTACCATTTGCGGACTCGCAGTATTGTATTTTATAAGTTTTACTGGGGTGAAAGGTTCTTTTTTGAAACGTCTTATAGTGATGGAAGAACCTCGGGTTGATACTTCGTCGGCATAAGTAGCTTGGACCCTATGTCCTTCAGAGGTTGTTCCATCTAAGATAGGATTAGATACAGAGACCTGTTTTCCACATCGCTGTCCCAACTGAATAATATAGGAATTCAGCCTTTCTTCTTTTTCGAATTTAATATCGGTTTTGATCGATTCATATTTTGAATGATAGATAAATATTGGTATATTGGTACCATCACAAGACATATCCTCCACGTACTCATCGCTCATAACAACATCTAATGGACCAAATCTAACATAATCTCTAACGATATGGTATAATATGCGTTCTCTAGACCTTTCTTCTAGATCCATATTTCGGCTTTCTAGATAGCTTTTTACAGCTTCACGTATAAAAGACTCTTTATCTTTTTTTTCCATAGTTTTCCATTCATATGAAAGAGCTCTATCTAGCGTGTCTTTTATTTTCTCAAACATTTTATTTTCTTCTTCCGTAAGGGTCGGTTCTATAGCTTGATAAATATACTCTTTTTCTTCTTCATCATAAACTATTCGAGAATAACTGAAAGGTTCTCTTACTGGATTTATCTCTACAATTTCCTTTGATTCGTCTTCTAACGGAGGCATCTCGGTATAATCTGAGATTTCATCTTTAGGTTTTCCTTCAAGCAATTCTGTCTCACTAGGAAGTACAACAAAGTCTTTAATGATATTTCTTTCATATACGTCTAGCCCGTTTACAGCGTCGCCATCAAACACCAACATTTTTTCCATATGTTCTTCTTCTAGTTTGTATTCTTTACGACCGTCAACTGTGATCCACCACTCTGAATTATCCTTAGATATATAAGCATCTCCTTCTAAAGGATGTCCTTCTCTTTTGAATTTATTAGCCAGATGAACAGGGACTGGTGCCTCTTCAAAATATATCTCATAGTTCAGATGGTTAAAACTGAATAGAAGTGGATCATTTATTTTGTATTTTTTTTCCTCTTTTTCTATAATCCACCATTCACCTTCTTCCTTGGATAATTGAGTATTTTCTCCGATATCATAACCCTCTTCTTCAAATTTATCTTTTAATTTCTTTGGGACTTCTCCTTCTTCGAGATTTTCAATGTATTCAGCACGATCGAGGCTGAATATATACTCATCTTTGATCTTTCCTCTTGAGACTTCAGATTTTGGCACTTTTACTCTTCTTGGTTCCCTCTCTCCAAAAAGAGATTTTAATGAGGATAAAGTCGATCTTTCTCCGTCAAATATAGAATCTGTCAGAGATGAAATGAAGCACAACATCATATATAGCAAAGGTAGGTGTTTCTTGGACATCGAGGACCACTCTTCTTTCTTAATTACAAAATTATGAGTAAAATACTTTTCCCTAATTTATTAATATATGATTTCCACCTATTTTTTTTCAATTCTACTTTTTTATATAGACATTTTATTTAGAATGTTGCAATTCCTTTTTATCTAGTTCCAGCTCAGCCTTTTTGCCGTTCGTTCTTCTTCTGTCTGCTTTTTGTATTCTTTGTAATGTTCCTTGCACAGATAAGAATTCTTACCAGTCCCTTCTTTTATTTTTAAGTCGGTTTTCTCTTTTATCTTGTTCGTAGGTAAAGATTTCTTTTTTTTATCACTACAACCCTTTACATTGCATGTCTTTTTTTTCTTCTTTTTGCTTTTCCTCTTTCTCCTTTTACTTTCCATAATACCCACTTTTATAACGAGCATGTTGGATTTATCTTTTTCCCGGAAATAATGGTCTACAAATAAGGGTCTAAATATTCTCGGGAGAAAATGTTCCATCTTTGAAGGACTTAAAGAAGTTAGATTTAAAAAAATATTTATAGGGGGTGCACTCATGATTCCGGCAGTCTCTGACAAAAATTACAACCTATGGAGGAACTATACATGAAAGCCGGAAGAATTGGTAAGATGACTACCGCCCTGATCATTTTAGTATTGATAGCATCAGGTTTGCTGGTGGTCCAATGGAACGCCCAGCCCATCGAAGCGACCGAAATAGAAGATGAAATGGAATTATATACTATTGATGGTTTTTTAGATGATTCAGAAGGAGAAGAACCTATCGAGGACGATTTAGAAATCAAACTCAGGAACCTAAAGACTGGTGATATAGACCAAGCACAAACTGATGGTGATTATTTTGAATTTTCGGATCAACGTCCTGGATGGTATGAGATAATTTTACCCTCACAAATTAAAGAAGGAACCTCTTATATGAGGACTGTTAATGGTCCATTTGAAGTGATTGATGATACCTCTAGATACATGGAGGTGGACCTTGAAGTGGATCATCAAATAGTGAGTGGGACTATCATCGACGAGGACGGAGAAAAATTGGAACAAGTAGTAGAGATCACGTTTGAAAATGAGGATTTTGATTTTACAAAATCCACACATACTGAAATAAAAGAGATAGACGGTGAGAATCAAACTTACTTCGAAGCCGAAATATACGAAGGCTTCACAGGATGGATGAGAGTTGAGAAGGAAGGTTACACCCCTCATCTTGAAGAACTCGAGGATTTTGATGGCTTGGTAGATTCTTTTGAGTTCCAGATTGGAGATGAGATTACTAAACGACCTGTGCTTCAAGGACGTTTGTATGACGAAGAGACTGAAAGAGGGATTCGAGAGGAATTAGATGTTACCCTTTTCGATAAAGATACTGGATTGATTTATCAGGAAACGGAGAATGGCCCTAGTTTTACTATAAGGGCTCCTGAAGGCGATTACATACTGGTTATAGATTCTCCTGACTATGCACCATATGTCGAAGAAATTACGTTAGAAGGGTTTGTAAGCCGTGAATCAGAGGTCGAGAAAGAGGGTCCCGAAGAGTTCACCACAGAGATAGATATGGGCGATGATCCTGAAACACTGACGGTCACAAATACAAGACAACTGCTCAGCAGTACTAGGATGGAAACGATGGACTATACAGATATAGGCCTTTTGGGGATGCAGATCAATATGGCCCTGGGCGCCCGTGATGGTTATGTGGGCGATGAGATAGATGAGTTTGAAGATAGACTAGAATACAATCTTGCAGACGTAAAGACGACAGGGGACCTAATTATGGTCGATGGAATTTTTTACGAAATTGAGGATGATGAATTCTCTTTAGATGTGGATCTTGGCGATTTAGAAGGTGATGTTACTGCTCTTAATGAAGAAATAGAGGTCGAAGCCACGATCGAATACAGCGCTGTTGAGGAAATAGAAGAAAATTTGGATTCTTATCAGTTTGATTTGATCTTACAAAACGATCACATCTATGGCAACTACAGAGAATTCACTTATGAACTAATACTCATGGAAGGATACGAAAGATACTTGGATTCTGAGGATGAAGTCATACCCCCTAATGTAGATGTTGAGGGACACACAGTATTGGAAATCGATCCTAAAGAAGACGGAACAGAATCTCAAGTCACATTCGATGTGCGAAGATCAGAAGAAGGTGAAGTGAATATAATAATGCCTGATGTGAGAGGAGTAATGGAAATCGATGATGACGACATTGATTACGAGTATGTGCTCAAAGAGGGAAATGAATTTGAAATAGGTGCCGATTATGAAAGCGAAACCAGCAGTGCAATCTCTTTTGATTGGTACTGGAGAGGTCAGCACATCGGTGAAGACGAAGAGATCGAATATGCCTTTGACGAACCAGGTGAAGGTGAGCTAGAAGTAGAAGTAGAAGACAGTGCAGGCTTTGAATATGAAGCTAGCGTTGATTTGATGATAGATGGAGAAGCCCCAACAGGAGACCATATTATAGTGAACGAGGAAGAAGTTGAAGTAGGCGATGAAACATATGTAAACGAAACAGAAGAAATAGAGTTCAGTGCGATAGATTTTGAAGATGAACTTACCGGTATAGGTAATTACAAATGGAATTTCAGCGATGATGCGGATATAATAGAAGGTAGTGATGAGATGAACGTTACACATGAATATGAGATCCCAGGTTATTATGAAGTATCTCTTAATGTTACTGATGGAGTAGGCAACGAAGAAAAATATCAGATCGGTCTTATAGTCAACGATACCTCAGAACCAGTTGGTGACTTCACCATGGAATGGGACGAAGAATCCAGTGATGATGATATCTTCATAGAATTAGAACAAGATAAGGAAGTTTTCTTTGATGCTTCAGAGATAACTCCTCACGAAGAAGAGTACGATCACCCTGATTATCAGTACAACATAACATCGTATGAATGGGAGATAAAAGAATTGAATGAACAAGGTGAGGGAGTAAATTGGACTTATGATTTCACCGAAGAGTCTCCTGGTGAATACACCATAATCTTAAACGTTACAGATGCTGCTGGTAATTTGAGGACGATTGAAAAGACGATAGAGATTGAAGGAGAACCTGTTCCAGATCTGAGAGTGACTGATTTAACCTTCTCCGAAGACAGCGTTCGTGTAGGAGAATCTGTAAAAATAAGCGTCAACGTAACAAATTTAGAAGAAGATGCGATAGCCGAAGAAGTGATCACGGAACTAGAGATAGAAGGTGATATGCTCGACATTGACGAAGTCTTTTATGACGAAGACGGTGATGAAAGAGATAACGAGACAATAGGAGGAGGAGAGACAGTAATGATTGAGATGGAATGGGAACCAGAAGAAGAAGGAGACAAAACAGTAAATGTGACGGTCTATGACACTTCTGTTCCTGAGGATAGAAGATTAGATGATACTGTCTCCGGAACCTTTACTGTTGATCCACCAGTTTGGAGAGAGTACTTAGTTTACGCATTGATTCCAATAATATTGATCGGTATAACGGTAGGACTATATCTCTACAAAGACAGAATCAGCCAAGTGCTGAAGTAAAAAACATAAAATCTTTTTTTTCTTTTTCTATTAATTTCTTCATCAGAACTACATTTTTTTAGTTTTTTCTATGCCCAATGTATCAAACACTGAAGCCATGCAATGTGTGAATCCTTTTACAATAGATATCCTTTTCTTTTTTTGCTCATCATCTTCAGCATCAAGGACCGGATAGTCCCGGTAGAACTGATTGAATTCAGCTGCCAATTCTTGAGCGTATTGAGCAAGTTGGTGAGGAGCATTGTTCTTTTTTACCTTAAATAATATTATTGGGAATTCAGCTATTTTCTTGATCAGATCATTTTCCCCCTCGGACCAATTTTCAAAATCTGAGTTGTATAAGGTTATCTCATCATCAAGTTTTTCTAATATGCCTTGTGCACGAGCGTAACTGTATTGTATAAAAGGCGCGCTGTTGCCTTGGAAGTTAAGAGCTTCTTCCCATTTGAAATCTATCGGCTTTGAAGGCTGAACTTTTATAATATTATATCTTACAGAACTGATACCGACTTTTTTAGCTATTTTGTTTGTATCTTTTTTAGTTAGATCATTTCTTCTTTTATTGATCTCTTCTCTAGCTTTCATAACAGCGGTATCCATGAATTCATCTATATCTACATATTCTCCTTTTCTAGTAGACATCTCTTTACCTTCGAAGGACACAAAAGAATGAAAAATAATTTCAGGTATTGGACTAACATTCAGTGCGTTTAAAATATCTAGCATAAAATCTCCATGGGTTTTGTGATCTTCGCCCAATATGTTTATCAATTTATCAGCGTTTTTTCCTTTCCATATATGATAGGCTAGGTCTCTTGCAGGATAAAGGTTAGTACCGTCTTCTCTAGTGACATATATGTCCTTGTCATCTTCAATTTTATAGTACATTGCTCCATCGTCTTCATAGGATTTGTCTAGTTTTGAAATCCTTTTGATAACCTCTTTAACGGAGCCATCTTCTATGAAGCTCGACTCATGTTTACAGCTGTCTATTACTATATTTAATCTTTTTAAAGACTTCATTATACCGGATAATACTGTTTCAGAGTTTTTTTTCAATGCTTTAAATATCCGCTTATCTCCCCTTTCCATCGATCTTATAATCTCTCTTATTTCTTCTTCCAAACCCTTATCATTTTCCAAAATTTGGTTTACTTTCTGATAGTACCTCACATAATCATGATCTTTTTTGTCTCTAGTCGGAGAATTGAGTTGTTTTTCATCTATATTTTCTATACCCCATGTCAACATGGCCATTTGTCTACCTATATCGTTAACATAATATTGTCTTTCGATATCGTATCCTAATTTTTCATAGACCCTTGCTATAGTATCACCTATTATAGGGTTTCTAGCTCTTCCTACGTGTAATGGTCCAGTAGGATTTGCACTGGTATGTTCGATAAGGACTTTAATTTCTTTTTTGGGTAATTTTCCATAATCGTCTTTTTTGCTAAAACATTCTTTTAATGTCTTTTTTGTTAAAAACACCTTGTCGATATAGAAGTTCAGATAAGGTCCATCTGGGTAGACCTTCCCATGATTGAGTTTTATTTTAGTTGACAAATCCTCAGCTATAGACTTCGGATCAGATTTTAAAATAGAGGATAATTGAAAACAGGGTAGGGCAAAATCTCCTTTTTCTTCAGGAGGTCTTTCTAGCTCTATTTTCCCTTTAGGAATTTTTTCAAACTTTTCTATAGACTTTATTATTTCGTCTTTAAAAATTAATAAAGGATAGTTCATAGTTCTCACTTAATTAATTCTAAACCTCAGTAGTCCAGCCACTCCTCCAAATGCGTTCAACAAAAGTTCTCCTTCTTCGGATTGGTCTGATATCATCTCTACGTCAGTTCCTACATTTTCGGCCTCTTCGAAAAATAAATCGATGATATCCTCTTTTTCTATTATATTCACCTCTGAACCACATTCTGGACACTCTATATCCTCAGGAAAGCCTGTCTTGATATTGGTCATATTTTTCTCTCCACATTCTTCACACCCGAATTTTATATTCTGTTTGTTTATTCCCTCAGAGATCAATAAAGTTTCAACAGCGCCCATCCTTAGTGCTCGTAAAGTTTCTTCTTCACCATATACGGCTTTACCTCCCCGAGGATTTTTTATCTCCTCCATAAGATTATCTACTAATTCCTTTTCTTTCATTACTTCCAAGTCAGATAAAGTCTCTTGAGCATTATCCATCAGTTCTTTTAGACCGTATTCATCCGTATATCCTGTATTGAAAGTGTCGATGACCATGTTCTCTAACTCGTGATGTAGAAAACCACCTTCGACAAAATCGTCTTTGGTTCTACCCGGTCCTCCTATTATAAGACCGTCTAGATTTTCTTCCAAAAAAAGTCCGTTAGCTTTGTCACCTACACTTTTAAAGTAGCTATGGGCGGCATTTTCTATACTCCGCTCGAAACGTTGAGCTGATTGTCCTCCTTTGGAATGTTTGCTAGGAACCATCGATTGGATATGCTGCAAAGTTTCTACTTTATTACCTCTCAATATACCTATAGTGGCTTCACTTCTGTCTATTACTAGAAGACCATAATTTTCTCTTTTACCTGTCATCTCTCTCAAAGGTTCCAAGTAGAATTCGGAATCACAACGATACACGAAGGTCTGTATCGATTCTGGTGGTTCTACTGTTTTAGAAACCATCTCAGTTTTATCTCCGCTTACTGAAACATGACCGACGAAAAAAATAATCCCTTTTTCAGGTACACTATCAAAATATTTTAACTTGGCTCTGATTGACTTAAGAGCTGATTGAACGTTTTTTCTGGTTGATTTAGACTTTATATTGGAACTTTCAGACATCTCTTCGTTTAGATATGAATTAACATCATGGATAGATTTATCTGGAGGTATATAAAGAGAGATCAGTTCTGTTCCTCTTCCTTTAAGATTTTCGATCTCTTTCATTGCTTTTTTGAATTCATACTCATCTTTCTTGGACATGTCCATGTTTATCAGATTATATTGGCATAGAAAGGTGAGCGATAAAAATCTTTCGTGATAAGACTGTTCTGATATTGTACATGAAACTTTATCTTGATTCTAGCTCTCTGAAAACAGCTTCTACGTTTGTTCCTGTTTCATCTAATATATCGTTCCATTCTTCATTGTCAGGAGCTATACCACACAATCTAGCTATTTTCATTATAGAGAGATGGTAGACTGTCTGGATTCCGGGTTCTTTTTCCCATATGACCACATTGCAAGGAAATAATCCTCCTATTTTCAGTGTTTGCTCTAGAGCCCTGTCTGCAATATTTGGATTGCATGCACCCAGTACATAGTATGGGTCTTTATTTGAACCCACTTTTTCATTTAGAATTTTTGCTGGTGAGAATTCTACGAGAATTCCAAATCCATTTTTTTCACAAGCTTCTCTAACACATTCAATAGCCTCCTCGTGATCCATTTTCAATTCGATCTGTTTTTCTCCATAATCTTCAGGATTTATATCAGCTAGTTTTTTGTTTTTTTTATTCATGTTCTTTTCACCTTTCAATTTTTATTCTTACACCCTCTTCAAGGGTATTATCGACTGGACATCTGTTCTCTACTTCTTTTAAAAAATCACTGATATCCTCTTTTGGAATACCGTCGATATCATTAAATTTTACTCTTATCTCCTGAAACCCGATAGGTACATCAGCTTTGCCCATCACACCTCTTGGATCCATATCACCTTCTACCTCAATTTCTAGATTTTCAAGTTCGTATCCCATCTCCTTAGCTACAATCGTCCCGGTAAAATCGAGACAACCGGCAAGTGAGGCTAAAAGAACTTCCACGGGATTTGGTCCCTTGTTTGTGCCTCCAAGTCTTTCTGGCTCGTCAATGGTAAGAGTAAGATCCCTTATACTCACTTCAGATTCAAATTTCCCTATTTTTGAGAGTGCTGCTGTATAAGTATTCATATATTCTTTTTTTCTACCCATTTTATCACTTATCCAATTTATCATAAATAAGTGAGTTATATAATAAATTTATTGATTTTAAAGACTCGTAGTAATAATAAAAAGTAATAAATAACTAGCTAAAGATGAGTACGAAACTATGAAAGAAGAGATGGAATCACTGGAGATTAGAGCAGTAATCAAAGAACTTCAATCTTTAAAGGGTGGATTTGTAAAGAAAGTGTATCAACCCAATGATGATGAAATATTGATCAAAGTATATCTGCCAGGACAAGGAACTAAACAGTTATTGTTCAAAGTAGGTGATGCACTTTTCATGACAGATGCTGATAAGCAAAATCCAAAAAAACCTGGGGACTACGTCATGTTGATGAGAAAGTTCACCAGCAATGCAAGGATACTAAATATTGATCAGCATGAATTTGACAGAGTTGTTTTTATAGAACTTCAAAAAGAAAAAAAGAGTAGACTTATCTTCGAAATATTTGGTAAAGGTAATCTGATCCTTGAGGGTGAAAAGAATATATTAGTTCCTTATCAATCGGAATCATGGAGTCATAGAGAATTGAAGGAAGGTCATGAATATAGGTTTCCTCCTTCAAGGATACAACCTTTTAAATTAAGCAAAGAAGAGCTAAAGGACCTGTTGGAAGAATCTGAAAAGGATTTAGTCAGAGCCCTTGCAGTTGATCTCAATCTGGGTGGAAAATATGCTGAAGAAATATGTTCAAGGCTGAATATCAGTAAGCATTCAGAAGAATACGAAGATCTTTCAACAGAAATTTTCCTCATAATAAGAAAAATGAAAACCAGATTGATAGAGGGGAATTTAGAGCCCTATACTGTAAAAAATAGTGAGGGTGAGGTAATCGATGCGATTCCTTTTCCCTTGACACAGTATGAAGAATTCGAAAAAGAAAGATACGAGAGTTATAATCAAGCTGTTGATATTGCCTTTAGAGAAGGAGACTCCCAAAAATCAGAAGAGAAAGGGAAAACTAGATCTAAATTAGATAGAAAACTAGAAAGCCAGAGGAGAGCTTTAAAAAATTTAAAAAAAGAGGAGAGAGAGAACAAAATAAAGGCAGAACTCATTTATCAAAATTATAGTCGATGTCAAAGATTATTAGATAAAATCAAAGAGGCGAGGGCTGAAGGGGATAGAGATAAGATATATTCTCGATTGCGTGAGAAAGATGAGATTATACAGCTTAATGATTCTGACGAATATATTATCGTTGAATTAGAAGGTGAAAAGGATAACAAAAGATATGAAATGGAGGTAAAATTAGAATTCAGGAACGACGTTAACGAAAATGCTCAGGAGCATTATGAGAAAAGTAAAAAATGTAAGAAAAAAATAGAGGGTGCTAAAGAAGCTATCGAAAATACAAAACAAGAGATAGAAGCTGGCAAAAAGAAAAAAGAGGAAAAAATAACAAAAGAACCTACGAAAAAATACTGGTTTGATAAATATAAATGGTTCATATCCAGCGAGGAAAATCTTGTTGTGGCTGGCAAAGATACAAAAACCAATGAAGAAGTTGTAAAAAAATATCTAGAAAAATATGACCGGTACGCCCACGCTGAAGCAGGAGGTGCTCCCAGTGTTGTCGTTAAAAAAGGGAAAAAGGATAAGATAGGAGAAGATACGTTAAAAGAAGCCTGTCAATATTCGGTTATACATTCTAAGGAATGGAAAAGAGGTGTCAGTGCAGCTACAGCTTATTGGGTCACACCCGATCAGGTAAGTAAAAGTCCAGAGTCGGGAGAGTCTCTTCCTACAGGGGCTTTTGTTATCAGAGGGAGCAGGAACTACGTTGATGATCTAAAGATGAAAGCTGTTTTGATTGAAATAGATCATGATGGAGAAAGAAAGATAATGTGTGCACCTTCATCAACTTTGAATAATAGAAAAGATAAGACATTTAAGAAAATTGTGGAGTTCATCCCTGGAAACAAGGACCCTAATGACTTTTCTAAAGAGATGTCGGATTATTTTTCGGTACCGATAAAAGAAATACAGGGGATCCTTCCGCCAGGTGGAGTCAAAGTATTAAATAAAAAAAAAGTAGATGAATGATTTTCACTCAGTCTCTAAGAATGCTTTGTACCCTTTGTAGGTATAGAAAAGATCAGCTTTTGATACCACTTCAAAAGGTGAATGCATACCTAATATCGGTGTACCGGCGTCTATGACATCTATATTCAGACTTGCAAGGAATTTAGCCACGGTGCCACCGCCTCCTTCATCAACTTTTCCGAGTTCAGCAGTCTGCCACAGTACGTCATTTTCGTTGAATGATCTCCTGATAAGAGCCACGTATTCAGCGTGAGCGTCATTGGAAGAAAATTTTCCACCAGCACCGGTGAATTTGTTGATCGCTATACCTTTTCCAAGTACTGCCGCATTCTGCATCTCATGAACTCCCTTGAAAGAAGGATTGACAGCGGGACTCACATCTCCTGAGATAGCTTTGGAATTATCCAGCATCTTTCGGTGATGATGCATCCGATAACTTTTCTTGCATTTTTCTAGTAGATGTGAATTAAAACTTTCTAAAAGGTCTGAATTAGCTCCTGTGTTTCCCTCACTACCGATCTCCTCTTTATCGAAAAAGATCACAACAGTTGTTTTTTTAGGCGCTTCCTGATCAATTAAAGCTCTTAAGGAAGTGTATGCACAGATCCTATCATCTTGAGCGTAACCTCCGAGCATGCTTTTATCGAAACCTACTTCTCTAGATTTGTGAGCTGGGACTATCTCCAATTCTGCGCTAGTAAAGTCTTCTTCGGTTATCCCGTACTTTTCATTCAGTAACTTTAGGACTTTCATTTTTACTTTTTCATCAACTTCATCGTCATCTACAGGTATTCCCGCCACTATGAGATTCAACTCTTCACCTTTGATGACATCCTTCATCTTTCTATCGCTTTGTTTTTTCTTAGAAAGATGTGGTAAAAGATCACTGATCACAAAAATAGGATCATCAGGGTCTTCTCCGATGGATATGTCCACCGGAGTACCATCTTCTTTTACCACTCTTCCATGAATAGCTAAGGGTATACTGACCCACTGATACTTCTTTATACCGCCGTAATAATGTGTTTGAAGAAGAGCTACTGAAGCTTCTTTGTCTTCATATAATGGTCTAGCTTTGAGGTCCAATCTTGGAGCGTCGATGTGACTGCTAATTATGTTACAGCCAAGAGTCAGGTCTTCTTCGCCGATCACGGCGGCGACTAGACTCTTATTTCTGTTTATCATGTATACTTTATCACCTGATTCCAATTTGTCGTACTCGGAGAGAGACTTAAAACCACTTTTTCTTAATATCTTTTCTGACTCTTCAACTGTCTGTCTTTCGGTTTTAGAACAAGAGAGAAATTTTTGGTACTTTTCAGCGAAATCAAAGATTTTCTTCTTTTCTACGTCATCGATCTCCTCCCAAATATTTTGTGGACTGAATCCAAGCTCTTCTTCAAGGTCACGATCATCATTTTCATTAGTACTTTTTTCTGGCATGAATATCTAATTTCTCAGGTAAAGAGGTATATTTATTTTTTCTCACTGGATATCTGAGATCATGAAAGTAGGTCTTGAGACTAATTTCTTTAGATGAGTTCCGAAAGTATTATAAATCCCCCGATTATTGAATAGCGTAACTCAAGTTGAATAAATAATTACTGGACAGTGCAATGAAATATGACTGAGCTTTTAGAGGAATTGGAGGAAAAAAAAGAGAAGGCCAATTCTCGAGCCGAGAAGTACAAGAAGCTTAGAGATGAAAAGAACAAAGAGGCCAAAAAGTGGGTTGAAAAGCGTGACCAATATAACGCTGAGGTAAAGGAACTCATAGAAGGCGGAAATGAACTCAAAGAAGAGAGGAACGAGTTGAACGAAAAGGTAAGGGAATACAAAGAAAAGAGAGACGAGTATAATCAAAAAGTCAATGATTTATCAAAAAAGTTGGAGGCAGAGAAAAAGAAAGTGTTGCCAGATGATGATAAATCTATAGAACAATTAGAGAAGAAAATAGAAGAACTAGAGTATAAACAGATGACCAATGTATTGGGTCCTGATGAAGAAAAAGAGATCATCGATAAGATATCTAACATACAAAAAGAGCTCAATAAGAGGAAAAAGATACTTGACGAAAATGAGCATATCAAAGAGATCAGTGAGGAGCTGGAAGAGGTCAAGGGAAAAGCAGAAGAATACCATGAAAAAGTTTCTGAACTTGCTGATAAGGCTCAGAAAAAACACGATGAGATGCTGAACAAATTTGGTAAGGCGGATGAGATCAGAAAAAAGGCAGATAAGGCTCAAGAAAAATTTGTTAAAGCCAAAGAGAAAGGCGATGAATATCATGAAAAACATATCGAAGCGGTGAATGAAGTAAGAGATTACAGTAAGATTCTTTCTGGTCTGAAGAAGAAAAGACGTAAGGCAAAGAAAGAGAGAGAAGAAACAGAAACTCAGAGAGAAGCGGAAGAATTATATTCGAAATTCAAGAAAGGTGAGAAACTCAGCACAGACGATATAATGACACTACAGAAGGCAGGACTTTTATAAAACATCCTGATATTTTTTATTACACTCTTTAATTTTCTTTCATATTTTCGTAAGCGATGAACCAAAATCATATATTGGAAGAGTGACATTGAAGCTCTGATACGATGAGTTCCGACTTTAGAAAAGAACATGTAGTTGCGATTGATGATTTTTCGGCTGAAGAGATCATATCTATTTTGGATAAGGCCAAGGAGTTAGTCCCTGTTGCCGAAGGAGAAAAAATAAACAAGGACCTCGAAGGTAAGATATTGGGCACATTATTTTTTGAGCCAAGTACTAGGACAAGACTTTCCTTCGAGACAGCTATAAAAAGATTAGGAGGGATGTGCGTAGGATTTGCTAAACCAGGTACAACTTCAGCGAAAAAAGGAGAAACATTAGCTGATACTATTCGAGTGGCCTCAGGTTATGCAGATATAATAGTTTTAAGACATCCTCAAGAAGGCGCTGCTCGTTTGGCTTCGAATTTTTCAGATGTTCCTGTGATTAATGCGGGTGATGGAGCAGGTCATCATCCTACACAGACTCTACTAGATCTTTTCACCATAAGGGAAGAAAAAGATAGTATATCTAATAATCATATAGGGATAGCGGGTGATCTTAAATATGGTAGAACGGTTCACTCTCTTACTAAAGCCCTTAGCAAGTTTGAGGCTGAGATGACTTTTATATCACCATCCTCTTTGAGGATGCCTCAAGAGATTCTTGACTCATTAGATAGAAAAAATATAGAGTATCATGAAAGCGAAAATATTGAAGAGACTATCCCAGGGTTGGATGTCTTATACATGACTAGAATACAAAGAGAAAGATTCCCATCAGAAGAAGATTATCAAGAAGTAGCTAGGAGTTATCATTTAGACAAAAAAATGCTGGAGGATGCTGATGAATATTTAAAAATATTACATCCTCTTCCGAGAGTCAATGAGATAAAGCCTGATGTCGATGATACTTCAAATGCAAGATACTTTGATCAGGCAGCTAATGGGGTACCAACTAGGATGGCTTTATTGAAGATGTTAATGGAGGCATAGACATGACAGAAGAAGAAAAGAAGATAAAGATAACACCGATTGAACACGGTACTGTTATCGACCACATACAAGAAGGACAGGGGATGAAAGTTTTACGAATATTAGATCTACTGGATAAAAAAATAGATTCTATAGTCAGCATGGCTATTAATGTAAACAGTAGCATAGGTAAGAAAGACATAGTGAAGATCGAAGATCTAGAGTTAAAAAATGATGAATTAGACAAGATCTCATTAATCTCTCCAAATGCAACAGTCAATATCATAAGAAATTACGAAGTTGTAAGGAAGCACAATGTTGAGTTACCTGAAAAAGCTGAAGGTATAGTAAGGTGTATCAATACGAACTGTATAACCAACCAGAATGAACCTGTAAATTCAGAGTTTGAAGTGGTAGGAGATGATCCAGTCAAGCTCAAGTGTTTGTATTGTGAAAGGGAAATGAAGGGCGAAGAGATTTCAGAAAACGTGCTATAAAATCCCTTTTTTTCTAACTCCATATATGCTACGAAAATTATATATATTTTGAAACAATACTTGCCTTGGAAGGATAGATATGGAAAAGACAAAATTAGCTATGATATTGGGTTTGATAGCAGCAATACTGGTGATAGTGGCAATCTTTACTCCCATATATTCCTCAGAAATAAATGGGGAAAGCGAGAGCGCAGAACTGTATGATGAAACTGATGAAGACGAGTTCAGGAATACACTTATTTTCGCAGTGATTGGATTGGTCGGTGCCATCCTGGGCAGTGTAGGAGCATATATGGTAGACATCGATAAACTAGGCAAAAAGATAGGTGCAAGTCTATTTGGTATCGGAGCCGCTTTCTCGTTTATAGCTCCGATCTATTTTTGGATCGATTTTACAGATAACGGTCTAAGTGATTTCTGGTATTCCGAAGAGATGATGGGAGTAGAGGTCAGTAGCAGTCCAAGCATAGCTTGGTATCTGTTGTTTGTAGCAGGGATAATTTGTATCATAGGCCTCGTAATGGCATTCAAATCTGAACCAACGGCCACCCGTTCAAGTCCAAGGAGAGAGCAAGGGACATTTGAAGAAGAACCAATGGAAGAACCGTTTGAAGAGGAAGAGACATTCGAAGATTATTAAAACCGGGTATCCGAGTATAATCTTTGTTAGGACAGGCGTAAAAAACTACAAGTGAAATATCTTCTAGTCAGAAAAATCTTTTCTTTTTTATTATCTATTTTTTCTTTAAAGATGATCATTCCATTTTCATTTTTTTTAGGGCAAATCATATATATCTGCAATTTATTGGGTCACCAGGAGGAAAAATATGGAAAAAAAGGCGATGATAGCAGCAGTATTGGCAGTTGTAGCGGTGATATTACTTGGCGTGACCTTTGCCACATCTTGGTACAATGTGAGTTCAACTATGGATATGGGAGAAGAAAGTATGGAGTCAGACACGGATTTCTATTTAAGAGAGATGAAAGAGAGTGTTGAAGCTGATGGTGAATCAGAGAGTGAAACGCATGATTACGACGATAATTCGTCGATAAAATCTACTATGGACCTCACAATGATGTTCGTTATAATAGCGGTGATAGGTAGTATTATGGGATTAGTAGGAGCATTGATGGTCGGTCTTGGTAAATTTGATAAAAAAATAGGAGCAGGTCTGGCTATAATAGGATTAATATTTGCGTTTATAGCTCCAATATATCTCATGCTAGATATGCCAGGTTCCTTCGAGGATGATTTTGCAGATGAAGAAGAAGGCGAAAACGTTGATGAAGAGGTTGACTTTGAACTAGGTGAAGACGGTCCACATGAGAGTTTCTTTGGCTCAGAGTCAACGGAAGTTTTAGGTATGGAAATGGATATGAGCTGGGGTCCGAGTATAGCTTGGTACATGGCACTAGTCGCTGGCATTTTGAATATAGCAGTTGTAGCTATGATCTTTAAATCCGAGCCATCAATTGCAGGAACAACGGCAGTCCCACAACAGGAATATCAACAACCTCAACAGCAAAGAGGATGGCAAAGAGATCAGCAACAACAGCAGCCACCACAACAACAGCAGCCACCACAACAACAGCAGCCACCACAACAACAGCAACAACAAGCACAAACTTATCAATGTCCTACTTGTGGACATAACCTTCGATATGTTGATGAATATGATGAGTGGTACTGTGATAACTGCCAGGGATACAAATAAGATCAAAAATCTTTTCTTTTTTCTATCTTCCTTTTTTTGATCTCAACTATACTGTAGTTTTTAAAAATTGAAATCAAAAGAGGGACCCAAGGATTAACGGTAATAAAACAGTAGCATCACCTTGGACTGTGCAAAAATCTGCTTTTTCGTTTATTTTACCCCAAGAGATTGCTTCCTCAGCTTTGGCTCCTGAGAGTGATCCATCATATTCTACTGCAGTTGTTATGTAAACTGCTCTTTCTAAGCCGCCTTTAAATTGGTTCCACCAGATAGTGTGATGTTTAGAAATTCCACCACCTATCACTAGTGCACCGCTTTCATCCACCCCAAATACCAGGTCAGCTAATTCCTGCTGATCTTTCATCAGATCTATATTGAAGTTTCTGTTATTTTGCCAGTGCATCCATAGTTGAGAGCCGAAAGCACCGTCTGTTATCCCAGGTACGTAAATAGGTATTTCATTTTCGGCTATCCAATAAAGGATCGAATCTTTATCATCAATTCTGTTGCCAAATTCCCATATGATCTCCCTACTACCAAAAGAATTTCCTTTTTCTTCGACTATATCGGCCAAAACAGGCTGCATATTCTTTTCTAACACTTCTCCATAAGATGAATCAGGTATGAATATATTTCCTAATCTGTTTATATTTCGTTCATGAAGATCAGAGTCATCTGCTTCGAAAGAACCATGAAAATAATCTGACCAGACCCTAGCTAGATCGTGATCTAGAGTGCCACAGGTAGTGATTACAACGTCGAATAATTCTCTTTTGAGAGCTTCTTTAATTACACCTCTAGTACCTGTAGAGATGATACACGCAGGAAAAGAGAGAAAATTGAGGGAATCTCCTGAGATCATCTCTTCTAGTATATCTTTGGCTAGTCCTATCTTTTTTGCAACGAAACCACCCGAAAGGTACATATCATCTACAACTTTAGAGATATTAGTTTCGCCATCGATCTCAATATCTTGAACTTTTTCTTCCATATAGATCATCAGCAGATATTTTAGCTGAAATAAAAGATTTACGAATCAAATATGTCGGACAATTTATGGTTATTTGTCAGACAAAGTAATGAAAGCACCAAAAATAATCATGTATTATAAGACGCTTTTATTAAGAATCCAGAGTCATCATATGCTTGTCACACTAAAAAGACAATACTTAAATAGGGCTACTCTATTGTATGAAACAAGATGGATGGGATATCATATGGAATCTATCGTTAGCGAAGCCCTAAATGGGCATGATGAGGAAGATACTAAAGAAAAACCTAGTGCAGATGAGGAAGAATTAGCTCCTGAAGATGAACAACTTCGAGAACTTGTAGATCAGCTAGAAGTAAAGATTAAGATATTTGGAGCTGGTGGAGGGGGCAGCAACACACTTGATCGTCTGACACAAGAAGGATTGAGCGGTGGAGAACTTATAGCTCTCAATACAGATGCAAAACATCTGCTCCATACACACGCTCAAAAAAAGATACTTTTGGGCAAAGATATAACTAGCGGTTTAGGTGCCGGAGCAAAGCCTGAAGTCGGCGAGAAATGTGCGAGACAGTCTTTGGACGAGATAAGAGATCACATTGGTGATTCAGATATAATATTCATAACTGCAGGTATGGGCGGTGGAACAGGAACTGGTGTAGCTCCAGTGATCGCAGAGGAGGCGAAACAAGAAGGAGCTCTTGCGATGAGTGTTGTAACTCTGCCTTTTGAAGCAGAAGGAAAAAAGAGGATGAGAAATGCAAAAAGAGGTCTTTCTAGACTGGAAAAACATTGTCATACCACGGTTGTCATACCAAATGACAGATTATTAGATTTAGTCCCAGACCTACCACTCAATGCAGCTTTTAAAGTGGCGGATGAGATATTGATGGAATCGATAAAGGGAATGACAGAAATAATAACGAAACCTGGTCTAGTTAACATCGACTACAACGATATGAGAACAATCATGGATAACGGTGAACTGGCTATGGTTGGTATCGGTGAATCAGATGGAGCCAATAGAAGAGTAGAAGAAGCAGTGGATCAAGCTCTTGGTTCTCCTCTTTTAGGAGAAGTGGATATATCGGAGTCACAGGGAGCGTTGATCAGAGTGATGGGCGGTTCAGATATGACTGTATCTGAAGCGGAGAAGGCCGCGAAGATGGTGAACGAAAGGATAAGTAAAGATGCGAGAATAATCTGGGGATGCGATGTAAACGAAGACATGGGCAATAAGATCAAGATATTGCTTGTTGTTACAAACGTGCATACTGAAAGCGACGAGTTTGCAGATCAGGTCGTAGGTGGTTCGGACGGCAATATCGATCAAATAGCTTAAAAGCAAAAAACCAAAATTCATTTACTTCTTTTTCCTTTAGGTTTTTGATGTTAGCTAAAGGTAGTAAAGAACCGATTTTGGTATCTATAGGGTTAGCAATATTATTTATATTATCTTCTTCATTGTTTCGCATTCCTATATTCATATTCATATCAATATTAGGTGTTTTACAACTGATATTCGTCGTATACTTTTTCAGAGACCCTGATAGAAACGTTCCTGAAAATAATATGATTGTTAGTCCTGCTGATGGAAAGATTCATGTCTTAGATAGATCGAAAAATGAAATAGAAATATTCATGAATATATGGGATGTTCATGTCAATAGATCCCCTTGGTCAGGAAAGATAGAAACTATGAAGCAAATAAATGGTGGATATTCACCAGCATTTTCTAAAAATTCAAACTCTAATGAACGTCAACTGTATGTTTTATCTACTGAGGAAGGAGATATAGATATATGGCAAATTTCTGGAATATTTGCTAGACGTATAATCCCTTATGTTAAAAAGGATGATCAGATCACAAGGGGTCAAAAAATTGGAATGATCCGTTTTGGCTCGAGGGTCAAACTCAAGTTTCACAATGGAGTAGATTTTTCAGTTCAAAAAGGAGAAAGAGTTAAAGCGGGCGAAACGATATTGGGGAACTGGGATGAATAAAAAAATCGACCTCACTGTACCGGACTTTATTACGATTTCGAACGCATCTATAGGCTTTTTAGCTATAACGTATATTTTAGATGATCGCTTGTGGATAGCTTCTATGTTGATAGTATTATGTGTTGCGTTAGATGGAATTGATGGAGCCGTAGCTAGATATCTTCAAGTAGAACATGAATTCGGTGCGCAACTTGATTTTTTTTCTGATCTCATCTCATTTTGTTTTGCCCCTTCTCTTTTGTTGTATCACACTTTTTATGACTTAGATCTTGGGAGAGGTTGGGAATCACCACAGAATGCCTTGGCTACTGCTATTCCCGTTATGATAGTATTCCTCGGCACGATGAGGTTGGCTAGATTTGCAGATAAAACATCAAAAAAAGGAAGATACACTGGATTACCAACCCCCTGTTTAGCCTTGCTGATATTGAATTTTTCTTATTTGTTTGGTTGGGGAAAAATAGACTTATACTTTCCGTATTTAACCCTACTTTTTATAGGCCTTCTTAGCCTCATGTTATATACCAAAATAGAATATCCTAAGTTTAGAGATTTGAAAACACAGATAGGAGGCTCATTTTTCCTTTTACTTATGATAGTAGGATTGATTTTTTCTAATCATTGTCAAATAATTGGAAGTTATTTTATCATTTTAAGTACTCTATTATTATTGGGATATGTTTTTATTTCACCAGTTATTGTTAAAATACATGGAAAACGAAGAGAAGGAAACGGAGTCGGATGAGAATATCTTGATGGCTGAAGAATTTTTTGATTGTAGTGAAAATGAGAGGATCGCTTTTGAATTGGGGATAAAATTAGGAGCTATTTTCCATCAATTCATCGGTACACCAGTCAGCTCAAAAAATGTTAAAGAACTAGAGAGAGCTATGGAAAAAACCACCGAAAGTCAAGCTTTTGTCAAGTCGGCCGAGGTCAAAATAAAAACGAAAACCGAATCAGAACTTGGTCCTTTTGATTATACAACACTTACTAGCGAGATGTTAAAGGTCAAAGTAAAAATCCAGTATAAAGGAAAGATAGCGATAGGGAAGATGGAATACATAGAAGAAATGAATTATCCCCTGATGTATTTGGAGAGAATAGTAGATTGATATCTCGTAATTTAGAAAATAAATAAATACTTGAAAACCATTGTTATAAATCCTCAGAGGATAGATAGGATATGGCAAAAAGTCTAAAGATAGGTATAAGTGGTTCATCTGGGATACAAAAATCCGAAACGATAAAAGCTATAATCCAGATGCTAGACGAAGAAGATATATCAATTGGAGGCATGATTACCGAACCGATAATGGAGGATAATCGTCGAGTTGGTTTCCAGGTAATGGATTGGCAAACCAGGGAAAAAGCTGTTTTTGCTCATCTTGATCTTGATTCCCCGATAGAAGTCAAAGGTTACGGAGTAGATTTAGATTCATTGAATGAAGTCGGTGTTAAAGCCATAAGAAATGGAGCTAATGAAAGGGATGTGATCCTTATAGATGAGATAGGAAAGATGCAGGTCAAAAGTGATACATTCTATGACACAGTTAAAAAAGCACTAGAAGTAGACAAACCTTTGATACTCACATTCGAGAAAAAATCTCGAAATCCGTTGTTGCAAGAGATCAGAAGGCGTGATGATGTGAGGATGTTGGAATTGACCGACGTGAATAAGGATTTACTGCCCTATAAAGTCCTAGAGTTGATCAAAGAAGATGTCAAAGGCGGTTAAAATTGGATTTAGTTGAGATTCAAGAGGGGCAAACTCATCTTTTAGTTCCCGATTTCCAGGATGATATCGGTCCAAAAGAAAAAGGAGAAGACGTTTTTTACAACCCTTCTATGGAAAAGAGTAGAGACATCTTTGTATCATTTTTGAAAGCTTGGGCTAAAGGTAAATCAGTCAGATTGTTGGACGGGATGTCTGCTACTGGAGTGAGAGGTATACGCGCAGCGAAAGAAACACCTGTCAGCTCTGTCACTACAAATGACCTTTCAAAAAAGGCAGTACAGCTTATCAAAAAAAATGCTAAAAAAAACTCTTTGAAGATGAGTATTACGAATGAAATTTTAGAAAAATTACTAGTGGATAAAAAATATGAATATGAATATATCGACATCGATCCCTTTGGAACACCAGTAAAATATTATCCGTACTCTGCTAGATTTATCAATCATGAGGGTGTTGTTGCAGTTACTTCGACTGATACTGCAGCTTTATGTGGGACATATCCTAAAACTTGTTCGAGAAGGTATTCTTCTAAACCTGAGAACAATTGGTGTAGACACGAAAATGGTTTAAGAATTTTGATCGCTTACTGTGTAAGGGAAGCCGGTAGGTATGATAGATGGGTAAAACCATTGCTCTCATATTATGAGGGTCATCATTTTCGGGCCTATCTTCAGATCGGAGATGGAGCTAAAAAAGCAAATAGATGTTTAGAAAAAGTGAGAGAAGTATCCTTTCAAGATGGTCGTTGGGATTTTGAGATAGGAAAACAGAACAAAAAAAGAGGTCCATTTTGGGTTGGTCAGCTTTTTGATGAAAAAATTTTAGAAAAAATGGAGCCAGTAGGTAATTTTGGCAAAGATTTATTATCTATTTGGAGAGAAGAGTCTAATTTCCCGCCCTTCTTCTATGATACGAATGAGCTCAGCAGTGTTTATAAAACTGCTCCTCCTCCTAGGAAAAAATTAAAGAATAAACTCGAGGAAAAAGATTACAAAACCTCAAAAACACATTTCTCACCTACTGGGATCAAAACTGATGCTACATTCGAAGTGATGGAGGATGCTTTTCTAAATCTTACTAGCTGACTGGTCATTCACTCTCGAATCAAAATCGACCACAGGGCATTTTCCTAAACAACTCTCACAATGAACGCATCTTTTTTCATCGATTTTGATACCATCATCAAATGATAAAGCTCCTTTTTCGCATTGAGCCACACAAACACCACATTCGACACAATTCAAAGCTTTCTTGTGTTGTACTAAAATATCGTCTCTAGATAGATCTTCGACAGAGTCAGAATAGGCGTTCAATAGGTTTTTTGATCGTTCATCCTTCAATAACTCCTTTTTAGTTTCATCTATAATTTTGGATGGATTAGGATCAGCTTTTCTCTCGAAATCCTGAAAGTGTTTTTCCATGTTCTCAGGTATATTTATCCATCGCCATAATCCAAGTTCAACCCACTCTTGAGGTAAGTCGTTCTTCTCAGCGTAGTTTTGAAGAACATCTTCAAATCTATCGTATTCATCAAATTCATCTTTTAATTTGTCGAACTCTGAAAGATTCGAAGCAGGACATACCCAACATCCTATCCTTTCAAACCCATCTTCGTACCATATATTCCAGTCCGCATCTTTCCAAAATAGATATAACCATATATGTAGAGCTGTCCAGTCTTGTATAGGAGATGCAGACACTTGGCCAGGCACCCATGGGTTGTCCCATGTACTTCCATGGCTCATCCTCTGACGTGATTCGTATCTTCTTTGACCTATAAAAGAGAGAACACCGTCGTCATATTTTTCTTTTATGAGTAAGGATGTTGGTCCCAACTTACAGGTCTTGCAGCACCATCTATAATCTCTTGCTGATGGTCCAAAATATTCTACGTTTTTCCAATATCCACTTTCAGCTTTTTTTTCGTGAAGTGTGAGATTATATTTTTCAGCAATTTCATAAACATTCTCAATTGTTTCTGGTAATTCTATACCTGTATCGATGAATAAGATATCAGGCTGTGCTTTCGATTTCAGTAAGATATGCAGTGTTGCTAGAGAATCTTTTCCACCACTATAAGCTACAGCAACAGGAATATCATGTTCATCTATATGTTTTTCTACGAATTTTACTGATTCATTTTCCTTGTTTTTCAGTATGGATTTGTTAGCTTCAACCACTTCATCCCAACTTTTTTCTTTTTTTGTAGGAGAAAAATCAGATACACGCCATCGGTTTTTTACTCCTCTCCCTGAAGAAGAATTGACTAATTCTTTACCGGGTAGTTTTGAGCGACCTGAACACAATATTTTGCCATTTTTGTCACTTACAATGATTTCTTCCCCTTCTTTGATTTCAGGATCAGCTTCTATAATACCTGGATTGAGAACGCTACCTCCATTTAAGATAGGTTCTACGGCACCTTCATCAACTATTACATAATTTTTTTTAGGGGTATCCAATCCCTTCCACGGTCTCAAAATAAATTCGTAGGGCTCTTTCCCATCAAGTTTTCTACTTGGATTATACCTTATCGCTCCGATCACCTGTCCATCGATTATGACTTCATCCATACGGTCTTCATATGGAATACCATTGAGTAAAACAGGTCTTTCTCTTGACAGAACTTTTTTTGAGTAGTCGGTACCCCATTGTCTATCTATTGTCTTTTTTATAAGTTTTACATCCTCTTCGAAAGCGGGTCTTACGTCCCCAGGTGGTGTGATTTTCACTTTTTTTGGAGTACTTCCGCATATACCACATGAGTTTTTCTCTACTATTGGTAAATTGCAGCTCTCACACCAATGAAGATGGATTTTGCCAAGTCTTACTATAGACATCTAAATCAAAGCTATTTTGTTTATCTTATACTTTAAATCTTTCGCTCTAAATTTACCAGTACCCTAATAATTTCCACCAACCTAGTCCAATGCTCAAGAAAATAGCTAACCCGATGACGTTTAAAATAAAACCTGGTAAAAGAAAGTCTTTCTGTTCTAGATGACCGGTAGAGTAGACTAATGCTGCACTAGGAGTACCTACCACGAACATGAATGCAAAAGCACTGGGTAGAGCCACGAGGAAGACAGGAAGGACATCGGGGAAATCCAAGGCGATCATCGCTGAAAGAGCTATCGGTAGCATTACACCTGTTGTAGCAGCATTACTCATGAAGTTAGAAAGAATAGCGGTAGTTATCGCGAACAATGCGAGAAGTAAAAATGGACTTTCACCGGCCATCTCTAACAGAGAGGTTGCAATAAATTGAAGTGTCTCGGATTCTCCGAGGATAAAAGCAAGCGAAACAGCTCCACCGATCAAGAATATAGCTCCCCACGGCATCTTTTGTACG
>CAZRSB010000008.1:0-43943 GCA_964602715.1 uncultured Thermoplasmata archaeon
AGCGCCCTCAACGCTGCGCCGTTGGCCTAGCTTGGCTACCCTCGCATTATGAGCGAGTTTACGAGCGAATAATCGAGGAGGTATGAGGAATATTTTATTCCTCGACTACCCTTATAAGTTTGAACGAGTTTACGAATGATATAGCGGAATTGATGATAATCCCTTTAGTTAGTTTTCCTGTGTCTCCCAAAATCACTCGCTACTTTAATATTATGTAGTACAGGGCGTCTGTGAGTCTTCCTTCTGATTGAAAAAGAAAATTAATTCATATATTTAAAATCTGTCTTCTAAAATTTAGACAGATCTATCTGGTTCAAATGTTCTCTATTTGTTCTGCCACATCACTAAATTTTTCCTGTAGAATTTTCAGTGCTTCTTTCAAAGTATCTTCAGTACTCAAGGATCCATCTGTTTCGAAGGTTAAAATGAATTTATCGTCTCTTCCTTCAACGTTTATAGCATCAAGATTGCAGGCTTCCACACAGGCAGAACACATCTTACATTTCTCTGTATCTGTCACTTTTATCTGATCATCTTCCATCTTCAATATATCTACTGGACAGCTTTCCACACAATCCTTGCATAGGTTACATTTGTCCGAGTCAATATCGATTTCAGGATAGTATTTGTATGCGACCCCACTAGTAGGTTGCCACTTTGCATGTCGCTTAGAAGTTCCTAGCTCTGCAGTGGCATACATCAATAAAGCTTGGTCGTCATCGAGTTTCACAAGAGGTATAAGGTCATCTACAGGTCTCAGATCGTTTTCACCTACAGGTATCAGATCTCCCGAATAAACCGTACATGGACCTTTTTTGTTTAAGCTATATATTATAGTACAGTTAGGGCATCCTTCACCTTCACATTCTTCGCATTCATTTCGATAATCAAAGAGTTCTAGATCGGTAGGTATAGGAAGCATCCCTAATCTATGAGCTATTATTTCATCAAAAATAGGGGCTGCACTTTCATATTCCTTATTTTCTTCCTCTCCTCCTATAGTACCCAGATGGAATTCTACGTCTTCTATAGCCATCTTAGGTATGTCTGCGATCAAAACTCTTCTCAATGCATTTGCCATAGGTGGATTAGAATCAGAAATCAAGACCTCCGCTTTTTTTTCTTCTAATTCTCTAACTTCTAATTCCATATTATACCCTTCTGTAAGTTGAATAAATATAATTAAAAATTTTTTATACCCTTCTGCCCCTTCTTCCACCTTTAGCTTTGGTGGAATCATGAGGTATGGGTGTTACATCTTCTATAGTGCCGATCTTGACACCAGATCTTGCAAAAGCTCTAATCGCTGCCTGAGAACCAGGTCCTGGCGATCTAGATTTACTACCTCCAGGAGCTCTTATCTTGACATGTAATTTTGTTATCCCTTTATTTTTTGCCTCTTTCACCGCTTCTTCGGCGGCTTCCATGGCAGCGTAAGGAGAAGATTGATCTTTATCTTGTCTTACGACCATCCCTCCTGAGTATCTAGAAAGAGTTTCTGCCCCGGTGATATCGGTTATAGTTATTACAACATTATTATACGAAGCGTAAACGTGAGCTATTCCCCATTTACCCATATCTATCATCTCCTACCGTAATTTCTACTATTTTGTTGTTCTTTTTCTATCATCTTTGGTATTCTAGTCGGTGTAACTTCCTCTTCAGGTCTTTCAGGATGAAGTTCATCATATAGAGGTGAATTGGAATAATATTCGATAGTAGCCTCTTCTTCTTTATTCACTATATAACTTGGCACAGTAACTCTTCTACCTTTAACAGCGATGTGCCCATGAATTATGAACTGCCTTGCCTGACGTGGCGAATGAGCGAGACCTTTATGATATACAAGTGTTTGAAGCCTTCTATTAAGGATATTTTCCACGCTCAAATTTAAAACGTCATTCAAAGTGTGGTCTTGTCCTTTCAGGTATCCTTTGTCTCTTAATGTTTCCAAAAGATCATCCATCTCTTCACTCGCCTGCTTTTCGCCATATCTGAGACGAGCCTGTAGGTTTCTCGCTTGAGCTCTGATATTCTTCAATGTAGAGCGGACTTTCCAGAACTCTTTTTTGTTTTTTAAAGCATAATGCCTGATATAATCATTTTCTTCCTTAATTCGGTCTTCCTGCCAAGGATGTGATGGTTTCTGAAATTTCTTCCGACTGAACTTTGGATCTCCCATATCTCTTCACCTTTACCTTTAATCTTCACCAGATTGAGCTTGGGCTACTTTCTTCTCGACACCCAATTCCATTCCGGTTCTTCCATTAGATTTTGTTTTTTGCCCTCTTACCTTAAGCCCCCGTTCGTGTCTAACGCCTTTATAGGAGCTTATCTTCTGCATCCTGTTTATGTCTTCTCTGTAGACTGTATCAAGCTCATTTTTTAAGACATGGTCGTTATCACCGGTCACAGGATCTTTTTTCCTATTGACGGCCCAATGTGGAGCCTCGTCCGTAAAATCCACTAATTTTTGTTTGATCTGGTCGATTTTCTCGTCTTCTAGGTATCCTATTTTCGCATTTCCATCGATATCCGTCGAGTTAACCACCATTTCAGCTACTCTAGTACCTACTCCTTTGATCTGTGTTAGAGCATATACTAAGGGTCTGTCTCCGTCCAGATCCGTGTTCATCATCCGGACGATATAGTTGAAATCATCTTCTTCTTGATCTTGATTTTCTTTTTCTTCGGGCAAAGTATTTCCTCCGTTATTAATACTTCAAAGTGACTTTTCAAGAGTGTGATTTGGCTTAAGAATCCAAGTAGTATAAAAGAGTTGTGCTTTTTACCTGGTTCATTTTTTCTTTTTGCCGTTAAATCCTTTTCCAATGATATACATTTCGGAGCTAGACTCTCTAGACGCTTTAGGTGAATGCCCATAAACAGATCTAAAATGATCTTCAACAATACTCATAAAATCTTCAAAATCCCTTCCTTGAAAGACCTTAACAACGAATTTGCCCCCCTGCTTCAAGTTGGCTCTGCAAAATGCAAGTGCACTTTTTCCCAGATATATGGATCTCGCTTGATCCATAGAATAATTCCCAGTCAGATCCGGAGCCATGTCTGAGATAACGATGTCCGCATCCCCAGCGATTATCGATGCTTTTCTAAAAAATCGCTTGTCAGTCAAATCCCCCTTTTGGAAAGAGACTCCATCTATATTCCTCATCCTTCTTTTGTCCACAGCCATAACGTTGCCCTTTCCAACTTTTTCTACAGCATATTCACTCCAGCTTCCTGGGGCCGCTCCTAGGTCTACGACTACGTCTCCTTCTTTGAAAATGTGGAATTTTTCATCGATCTGTTTAAGTTTATATATAGCTCTTGACCTGTAACCTTCTTGTTTAGCTTTATGATAATAACCGTCCTTTCTTTGGTATGCTGCCATATACTTACAGATTTAACCGAAGGAGGTACTTAATGTTTCTGAAAATATCTTTCTAAAATCTTGTATCAACGGAAAATTTAAAATTGTGAGAACGAATTAAAGCTTATATGTCGCCGCAAGACCCCTTTGAAAAAGTAACGGGACAAATCGAGAAAATCCGCGAACCGGGAGAGAAACCGGAAGACGATCTATATTCTATGGATAAATTCGTATGCGATCTTTGCCAAGGGATCAAGGATAGGGAAAGTGTGACCCAATGTGGATTCTGCGGAAGATGGATATGTAAGGGAGAAAATTCTTGTTGGGATGAAGAACTTAAATGTTGTGAAAGTTGTAGTGGCATAATACTATTAGCCAAAAAAGGCGATTTAGAAGATGAAGAAGAAGTGAAAAAGGAGAATGTAGATAAAAAGGAGGATAAATAAAATGGCTGATGCAGAAAAAACTATGAGTATATTGGAATGGAAAAAAAGATTGAGAAAGATAACGTTTGGGGATAGGCAGGAGACAAAAAAAACTGATCGTGTCTCGAACATAATGATCGCATTTTTAGTCGGTTTTCTTTTTGGGATCATAGTGGCTGGTATACTGATACCATATTTGAGGGCACTGTTCTAAATATTATGGTGATATAGATGAAAATACTTTTGATACATTCGGACTATCTGAGATACGAGGTCAAAAAGAAGACGCCTGTTGCTGAAGAGATAGAAGAAAGATTTAAAGAGGGTGAGATGGAAGAATGTCTTTCGGTGTTCACCGCAGTCGAAGAGAGAGACCAAGGCAACGAGAAAGAAATCGTAGAGAAAGGAGTTAGTGAAATAAAAGAGACTGCAGAGGAATTAGATGTTGAGAAGGTGATGCTCTACCCATATGCGCATCTTAGCTCCGAACTCTCTAACCCTGATACAGCTGTTGAGGTATTAAGGGGCCTAGAGGAATCTCTTAGTGATTTTTATGAAGTTCATAGATCTCCGTTTGGATGGTACAAAGCTTTTCAACTCAGTTGTAAGGGACATCCTCTCTCAGAACTTTCTAAAGAGATAACTGTTGAGAAGAGCGAAGAAGACATAGTCTCTAAAGCTTTAGAGGCAGAGAAGAAGGTAGAATCGACCTGGGGTGTAATGGAAGTTGACGGTACTTTCCATGAGTTAGAGATCGATGGTAGAGATATAAATGGCTACGATTTTGAAGGGGACGAGGAACTTGAAGATTTTGTTCGATATGAAGCCGGTGAAAAGGAAAAAGGAGGTGTTGAAACCACCCATATTGATCTGATGCGTAAGCACGAACTGGTGGATTATGAGGAAGGTTCGGACCCAGGTAATTTAAGATATTATCCTAAAGGAAGGATGATGAAAGGTCTTCTTGAAGATTACGTGAGTGATAGGACTAGGGATTATGGGGCCATGGAGATCGAATCTCCGATCATGTACGATGTTAACTATCCCGCTTTGAAGGAACATCTCGATCGTTTCCCGGCAAGGCAGTATAGGATGGAAACACCTGATAAGGAAGTATTTTTGAGATACGCTGCCTGTTTTGGTCAATTCTTGATGGCAAGTGACATGACTCTTTCTTATAGAAATATGCCAGTTAGGCTTTATGAACTGACAAGATATTCTTACAGAGTAGAGCAGAGAGGTGAATTGACCGGCTTGAGAAGGCTGAGAACATTCACCATGCCTGACTGCCACGCTATGTGCAAAGATTTAGATCAAGCAAAGGAAGAGATGATGACCAGGATGGATCTAGCTATTTCAGTAACAAATGGGATAGGCATAGATGTACCAGAGGATCTAGAACTTGTTGTTAGAGCCACACAAGAGTATTATGATGATAATCAGGAGCAGGTAGAAAAATTGGTCGAGAATTATGGTAAACCGGCATTGATAGAGATATGGGATGAACAGCACTCTTATTTTGCATTGAAATATGAATTCAACTTTATGGATCAGTTAGGCAGGGCTTCAGCTTTAGTTACAGATCAGGTGGATGTTGAGCAGGGCGAACGTTATGATATATCATATGTTGATGAAGATGGTAAAGAAAAGCATCCTTACATACTACATCTTTCTCCAAGTGGTGCTATTGAGAGGGTTTTGTACACTCTTTTAGAACAGGCTGCTATGGAGGAGGATAGTGGAAAGAAACCGAAATTTCCTTATTGGTTGGCTCCTACACAGGTTAGATTGATCCCGATATCTGATGATCAATTGGAATATACGAAGGAACTAGAGAAGAAAATAAAACAAGCGAGAACCGATATAGATGATACTGATCGAACAGTGGGAAAAAAGATCCGAGATGCAGAAAAAGAGTGGATACCTTACATTGTTGTTATAGGGCCAGACGAGGTCGAAAGTGGTGTTTTATCTGTGAGGATAAGAGGAGAGGAAGATCAGGTTGAGATGAGCATGAATGAACTGAACAAAGAACTGGAAAGGAAACAAGGAGAAATGCCTTGGAGGAGATTACCCGTTCCAAAATTACTGTCTGATAGAGCCATCTTTGTTGGATAAAGGAGATCGACAATTTAAAACCAAAAAGGTTATTTACCCTCTCTTTGAATTCTTTTTTCCATGGCCTTAGAAAATCTGAAGGAAGGATTACGAGGTGCTGTAGAAAAGGTAACCAAAGCAAGTCATGTGGATAAAGCTCTTGTGAAGGATATTAGCAAAGATATCCAAAGGGCGATGATAGAGGCTGATATAGAAGTTCAGCTGGCACTCGACCTTACTAAAAGGGTGAAAGAAAGAGGTTTAGAGGAAAAACCTCCTTCTGGAATGAGTGCTAGAGAGCATCTGATACGTATTATCCATGAAGAATTTGTAGGAATTTTAGGGGATGGTGTGGAGTTAGAGCTCAAGCCCCAAACCATTATGATGGTGGGTCTATATGGTATGGGTAAAACTACTACTTGTGGTAAACTCGCAGCTCATTTTCAGAAAAGAGGACTCAACACAGCTTTGATAGCAGGTGACACTCATCGACCTGCGGCTTACGAGCAATTGGAGCAGGTAGCCGAAGATGCGGGAGTTCCAGTTTATGGCGATCCTGATGAGGATAAAGCTCCAAAAGTAGTTAAAGAAGGGATGAAAAAGTTCGACAATCACGATATAGTGATAATAGACACTGCTGGGAGACATTCTCTAGAAGAGGATCTGATCAAGGAGATCCAGCTCATAAAGAACATAGCTGAACCAGATGAAGTCATATTGACCATCGATGCATCTGTAGGTCAACAGGCTGGTCCTCAAGCAAAAGCTTTCCATGAAGCAGTGAATGTTACCAAAACGATAATAACCAAAATGGACGGTTCAGCAAAGGGTGGTGGTGCTCTCAGTGCGGTCAATGTGACTGACGCCCCAGTGGTCTTTATGGGCACTGGTGAGAGAATACGTGATCTTGAAGAGTTCGAACCTAAAAGTTTCACTTCTAGATTACTCGGTATGGGAGATATTGAAAAATTATTAGAGAAAGCTGAAGAAGTCGTAGATGAAGAAAAGGCGGAAGAAACAGCGAAGAAAATGCTGGCAGGGGAATTTGATCTCAAAGATATGTATGAGCAGATGGAGATGTTGACAGGGGTTGGTCCTCTGCAAAAGATCGTCGATATGCTTCCTATGGGTCCAAGTTCTATTTCGGATGAAGAGTTAACGGAGACTCAGAATAAACTAGATGAATTTAGAGTGATAATGAAGAGCATGACAGAACAGGAGATGGAGAATCCTGAACAGATAAAGGGAGACAGGATAAGGAGGATAGCCATGGGTAGTGGAAAACGCCCCAAGGACGTGAGAGGTCTTTTATCCCATTACAAAAAGACAAAAAAAGCCATCAAAGGGTTCTCTGGAAACAGAAAGATGAGGCGACAGCTCAAAAAACAAATGGAATCTGGAAACTTAAATTTCTAAATATTTAATATTTTAAATAAGGACTAACACATCTTCTTTCAAGGAGAGGGTGTCATTCAGCCAGTAATCTAGTGCCGAATACAAGACTGAATTGTATTAAGGGAAATGTACCGATTATCTCGTATATTGCTATACCGTCGGGTCTCAACATGAAAACTAAGCCTGCGGATATAGCAGTTATTCCCAGACTTGACCATATCAGGACAGCCCATACATGTTCGAACTCAAAGAATTCATCGAGCCCAAAAACGATAAGGCCAGCTACAGACGTTGAATAAAAAAAGATGGCCATGGGAATATGGGGTGCTGTACCCATTGGAAATATGCCTGCCAATATCAAAAAAATAGAACCTAAGACTAAACCTATTAGACCTATATGCCCCATCCTTGTTTCAGCTCTTCCAAATAAAGAGATTATGAATACAAGCATTAAAACGCCCGTAATTATCAAAGCGAAATTAAAAACATTGTTATATGATAGTCCAGTCTCTCCGAGTTCACTTAAGGCATGTTCGGTTACACTGAACCATGAATGGATTAATATGGAGATAATGATGAGTCCATATCCGATGAAAGGAGCTAGAACTCCACAATAACCACCTAGTGTGTCTGGTACAATATCTTCAATATCAAAATCTATCATTATTCTCCACTCTTTTGGTATTTAGCATTTATTAAATGATACTCTGATAAATAATTTTATCGGTGAATTTGTACTCTTTTCGATGTTTTGATATTGAGAAAGATCTCAAAATGAATATTACTAAATACGACTTTGATTATTTCAATTTAAAACATATAAAAATTTAAGATACGGAAGATAAATAAAATCAAAATATTAGGAGGAATAGCATGGAAGTACCCACATGGGAAATAGTCGGGACTTTTTTGATCGTTTTGCCCACGGTTATATTTCTAACCCGAAAATTAAATTATTATAAGCTAGGGAAAAATATCTGGGAAGAATTCTCAGGTGTCGCTAAGGAAAGTGATTTAGAACTTCAAGATAGCCTTATATTGTTGTCTGATTGGCCCAATCTACTTGGCAAAGTTAAAGGGAGAATGGCTTATATACATCCCGACAAAGGAGGTCGAAAAAAACCGGCTAAAACTATTTTTGCTGTAAAGAGTAATATTGCAGAAGAATACGAAGCAGTAATTGTAAGATCTGGGGACGCACAGCCTGAAGATACTTATAAAATTGATGTTCCCTCTTTAAAAAACTACAATTACGAGGTCTTCAGTAAAAGTAAGCTCGACGGAAAAAGACTCGATAAACTTTTCTCAAAATCTGTAACTGGAAAGATGGATGAACTGGTTATAGAAAATAATGAAAATTTCAGGGCTTTTGTATTAGAGCCAGGACTTATGATGTTCAGCACTTTTAATATAACTATAGATAAAAAAACCTGTCTAAAAAATCTCGAACTATTAGGAGATATAGTTAAAGAGATGGAAAAGGATTCAGAGAGTACGAACGACGGCTTTGTAAATCCACGTCTCGATAAACTTTCTGAAGGCCCCAAATCAAATATGATCAAAGGGGTTTTGATTGTTTTTATGATAGGTATATCTATCGCTGCCTTCTATCGTACTCTGCTGGATTTCTCTCTGTTCTTTTTAAATTTGGGAGTTGCAACCATGTTACTAGGTTTGTCGTCTTTTTATACTTCTCTGATGACTAGCTGGAAATATCAGTAATCTAGGTAATTCTCTAGTTCCCAATCAGTTACGTCCTGTCTAAATTCACGAACTTCCTCTTTTTTGATCCTAAAGTAGTGTTTATAAGATTCTCCTAGTGATTCTTTGATAACTTGATCATCCTTAAGCTCTTCTAGTGCCTCATCAAGGTCACTTGGGAGAAAGTCTATGCCTCTATTTTTTATCTCTTCATCGCTTTTAACAAATAGATCTTCTTTGACTTCGTCACCAGGGTCTAAAGATCTTTCCATACCATCTATGCCTGCATGTATCAATGAATTTAACATGAAGTAAATATTAGCGGATGCATCTCCAGCACGATATTCTATTCTACCCTTCTTCTGCTCCGAACTTCCATATGCCGGAATCCTGATTAGGACACTGCGGTTCTCTCCGCCCCAGGATATGTAAACTGGAGCTTCATAACCCGGTACTAATCTCTTGTACGAGTTTATGGTAGGGGAAACAACTGCTGATAACGCTTTAGCATGATCTAATAATCCTCCTATGAATCCAGCCGCTTTTTCATTCAATTCTTTAGGCGAGAACATATAATCTCCATTCTCATACAAGGACATGTGAACGTGGAATCCATTTCCAGCTTCTCCGGGCAGTGGTTTTGGCATGAAAGTGGCGAAAGCTCCATTTTCAGCGCTTTTTTGTTTTATTATATCTCTGATAAAGATGAATTCATCAGCAGCCTGCAGAGGATCATCATATGGTAGAGGTTCTATTTCGTATTGTCCGGGTGCTACCTCATGATGGATCTTTTCGACTTTAAAATCATATTTTTTCATGGCTTTAGCCATCTCGCCGACCATGTAAGTATTTCTAGTTCGGCCGTCTATGTAGTGACCTCCGTCTATAGGTTCGTAAGTCTCGTGATCCAATATATGAAATTCATATTCTGGTTTAACCCTTATCTTTATACCTCTTTCTGAAAGTTCCTCCATAGTTTTTCTTAGCATGTATCTTGGGTCGCCTTTAAATGCAGTTCCGTCTGGCCATCTTGTTTCACATAAAAATACGGCCACCTTTTCATTACCATAATCCAAAACTTTCATAGTCGATGGCTGCGGGACTGCAATCATATCACTTTCAGAAACATCTGAGAACCCTACATTTGAAGAGTCAAAACTCATACCATCTTCTCTGACCACATCGTACATTTCTACGGGAACTCGGATTTCTCTTGGTTTTCCTTTAATATCTAGAAATTTGAGTGCTAACGAGTCTACTTCGTCTGGAATTTCTACATTTTTTGACATGCTATACACCTAGGGAAAAAGGTATTGTAATGATATATAAAAAATGAACGGCTGAATTTTCTAAAAAGATGTAAAGATTTATATCCTAAAAAATAATATTAAATTGATAGTGATAGGATGAAATATCATTCTGAATTTCAGGATATCCAAGTTAAAAGGATTAGAAGATTAAATGATAATGAATTAAAGGATGGTAGTTTTGTCGTTTACTGGATGCAACGAGCCCAAAGGGTAGAATACAATCATGCTTTAGAATTCAGTGTGGAAAAAGCTAATGAGATAGGGATACCTCTCGTAGTACTTTTCTGTCTAACAGATGATTTTCCTGAAGGAAATAGCAGGCATTATAGATTCATGCTTGAAGGTCTTAAAGAGACAAAAGATAAATTGAAAGATAAAGATGTCAACATGGTGGTGAGAAAAGGAGATGTAGTAGAAAAAGTCCTTGAGTTTTCTGATGAGGCTTCTATTTTGGTGACGGACAGTGCTTATCTTGATTTTTTGAAGGGATGGAGAAAAAGAGTTTCGGAGAATATCGAAATACCTATGATAGAGGTTGAAACTGATCTTATTGTTCCTATAGAAGAAGCGTCTTTGAAAGAAGAATATGCCGCTAGAACAATCAGACCAAAAATAAATGAAAAGCTCAACAAATATTTAAAAAAGTTAAAAAAAAGGAGCCTTAAGAATCGTTCGCTAAATTTATCTTTTGAGGGATTTGATTTAAGCAGAGATATCGATAAAATACTTTCCAAGATAGATATAGATAAAGATAAGGATGTAAAAACAGCATGTGATTTTAAAGGAGGAAACACAGAAGCGAAAAAACTTCTTAAAAAATTCATAGACAACAAGTTAAATAATTATCCTGAGCACAGCAATGATCCTTCAAAAGATAGTTTATCAGATATGAGTCCATATCTGCACTTTGGACAGATATCCCCTCTTTATGTTGCTCTTAAAGTTAAAGAAAATTATTCAAATGGTATTGAAGAATATTTGGAACAATTGATAATCAGAAGGGAACTAGCCTATAATTTTGTATATTATAATGATTCGTATGATTCCATAGATTGTTTACCTGAGTGGGCGAAAAAAACTCTTGAAAATCATAGGGAAGATGAAAGAGAGTATATTTACGGCGTGGACGAATTCGAAAACGCAGCAACTCATGACGAGTACTGGAACGCTGCCCAGATTGAGATGATTGAGACGGGAAAGATGCACGGTTATATGAGGATGTACTGGGGAAAAAAGATACTAGAATGGAGCGAAACTCCTGAAAAGGCCTATGAAACGGCTCTTTATCTTAATAATAAATATGAGTTGGACGGAAGGGACGCAAACGGATTTGCAGGAGTAGCATGGTGTTTTGGAAAGCACGATCAAGGATGGAAAGAAAGAAAAGTGTATGGAAAAGTGAGATATATGACCGCTTCAGGATTGGAAAGAAAATTCGATATCGGAAAATACGTAGAAAAAATTAAAAATCTTTAGTCAAAAGATATTTTTTTACTAACGATAGAACCTTTAACTTGTTCAAAACACTGAGGAATCAATGGGTTATTTTATTCAAAACCTATGCTTTATTTTAAGAAGATATAAAAGTTATGGCAAAGATTTTATTTAATAAGTTTGTTCATGGGAAAATTTTAAATCTCAAATAACGATTATAGATTAATCTAAAATCGCAAAATTGTTGAATCGAAAGATGATAAATAAACAAATAATGAAAAGAGAATATTATATGGTGGTTTGAATGGAAGAAGGAGTTGTGAAGGAAACTGATGAAAAATTGTATACTATCAAAGATGACTATGATCTTAAAGACATTGCTATTTTTGATAAGCAAGGAAATGTTTTACAGACTACACAGGAAGAACCTTTCAAAGTCGCACAAGAATTTTATTCAAGACTAGGTGAGATCATTGATATCATCGCACAAAGATATGAACAAAAGTGTTATGGGGTCAAGATTGATTTTGAAGACACAGAGTTCTTTATTCAGATCGATAGGGAAGGATTGGAAATCCCTTCGCTAGAGGGTAAAGTTCTTGGAATAGAATACGAGCCAGGAAAGGAATTGGATAGGAATGCTATCATCGAAGAGATAAGAAAATGCGTAACAGAAGAGTAAATCTTTAACTGTACCATTTGTTGAATGATAACAAAAGATATATCTAATTCTGTATAATACACCATGCAAGTATGAGATTGATCGTATCTTCTAGTGAGGATAAAGCAAGCGAAAATATCTATTCGCATCTTCTCGATGTAAAATGGAAAGATATCGGTAGATGTTTTAAAAATCCCGTTTATAGAAAAAAAGGTGATATATTGGTTAAAATAGATTCTCGCCATATCTATTTCAATAACATAGATAAAAAGGTAGAGAACACACTCGAGGTACATGTTGATGAAGTAGTTTTCATATCAAAGCATTCTTCAAAGGCGGGTGTGAATTCACTAACTGTTCACCCTATAGGCAATTATGGAGTCGCTAAATATGGTGGTAAAGAAGGTCAATTGGTGCCTGCATCACCTCACAATATGACTCAAGCTTTTCATCTGATGCGAGAGACAGCTGAAAAATTTAGGATACTTAAAGATTATGATGTCTCATTTGAGGCAACACATCATGGCCCTTATTTGGAGACACCCACTTATTATATCGAAATCGGAAGTGATGAGTCGTCATGGGCCGACGAACAAGCTGGTTCCGTGATAGCAAAAACTGTTTTGAATGTAGAGAAAAAAGACAAAGTATCGAGACCGGTTGTTATATGTGTAGGAGGAGGACACTACGCTCCGCGTTTCACGGAATTAGCAAAGGCAAGGGAAGTATCTATTGGGCATATGGTTCCAGACTGGGCTATGAAATATATGACAGAAGAGAGCTTCGAAGAGACTGTAGAAAAAACTCCTGAAGTAAAATACTTGTATTTCGATAGAAGTAGTACCACTGGTAAAGAAAGAGAAAGGGTTAAAGGATGGGCTAGAAAACAGAATATTGATACTATCAGATCTTCGGACTTGGAAAGCAGATGATGTTACCTCTTTTTTTCCCATTTTCCTAATTCCATAACAACTGATAGCGTTCTGCCCTCTTTTATCTCCTCTCTCACCCTGTTCTCTTTTTCCATAACATCTAAAGAACGATTAGCGATCTGTACCGCTTCTTCTTTTGGGATGACCATCACGCCACTGTCGTCACCTACGATCCAGTCGCCAGTTCTTACTTTTTTGCCTCCGCATACGATGTCGTCATTTAGAGCCCCATATCCTTTTGGTTCTCCTGCATTTGAGGCTCTGTATTTTGCAAAGACAGGATACTCCATCTCTTTTATATCGTTGACATCTCTAACAGCTCCATCGATCACTACACCTTTTATTCCTTTTTGTTTACAGGACCACGATGCCAACTCACCCCATACTGCAGTTTTGCCACCGTCTGCGTCTATGACAATCACATTTTCATCTTCGGCCTTGTCTATGGCCTCGACGGGTTTTGCCCAGTCGCCATCTACTGTTTTAACAGTCAGGGCCCTACCTACTATTTTTTTTCCTGTAGTCGTCATTGGTGTGATATCTTTCATACAGGGTTCTCTATGCATAGCATCTGAGATGTTTGGGGTAGATACTTCTTCAAAGACTTCTCTTATCTCTGCAGGCCCTTTTTTTTGTTTCACCTCTGATTTGATAGGTGCTCCTTTTTCCATAGCTTTCTTAACATTCTCAGCAGCTTCTCTAACGTCTTTGGCTTTTATTATAGCCCCACCTACTATTATGATGTCCGCACCTTTTTTTAGCATTTTTGGAGCTGTTTCTGAGGTCAAACCCCCAGCTACAGCCACAGGTAACTCAGTAGCTTCAGATATTTTTTCTACAAGTTCACCTGGATCTTCACCTCTCATCTGTGCATCTATACCGATATGAACCCCTATATAATCGACACCTAATTCAGTAACTTCTCTTGCTCTACCCACCTGGTCTTCCACTCTTATCAGATCGGAGAATATCTCAGAATCATAGTTCCGAGCGGCCTTGACTCCTTCTTTGAGTGTTTCATCATCTGCCGCTCCTAATATGCCGATAATATCCGCACCTGCTTTAGCTGCCATTTCAACTTCAACACCTCCTACATCCATGGTTTTCATATCAGCTATGATCTTTTTTTCGGGAAAAGTTTCTCTCAATTTTCTTACAGCATTCATGCCTTCTGATTTGATTAAAGGAGTTCCTACTTCTATCCAATCGACCCCTCCCTTGACAGCTTCTTTAGCTATCCTTACAGCTCTTTTCAGATTCATCAAATCTAATGCGACCTGTAGTTTTGGTTCTTCATCTTCCATATTTTCACCTCTGATAATTAGTATGTTTAATTCGGATGTGCACTTGTAATAAAAAACTTTATGTTTGAAATCTAGTAAATCATATTTCTCTCTAGTGAAATCGGAGGAAAAATAAAAGTATTAGTTTATCATTTGGAAAGTAGTGATATATATGGTGAAGGAAAAGATGAGTTATGGAAATGACATTTGTTTTGAGATCAATATGAGAGAGGAGGAGACTCCTGAATCAGATGTGTTGGTTGCAGGTTTCCCTGGAGTGGGGCTCATAGGTGGGATCGCCTCTGAGCAATTAATTAACACTTTGGATTTAGAACAGGTAGCGTCGATAGATTGTGACGAATTTCCGGCTACTGCAGTTATTTTTGATGGAATACCCAGAAGACCTGTCCGTTTTTTTGCAGGAGAAAAATTCCTGTTGGTTAAGTCAGACATGGTCATTCCTCCCAATTTATCCTCACAGCTGGCTAAAACAATAATAAACTTTGCAAATGATATAGGCATAGAAGAGGTTATCATATTTGATGGCATCCCAAAAAGGAGTCAGACTGAAGAGGAGGAAAAGGTGTGGGGTGTTTTGAGTTCTCATGCAGCTAAAACGGAGGCGGAAGAATTAAACTTAGATATCATATCTAGAGGAGCAATTTCAGGTATTTCTAGCTCGTTGTTACTCAATGCCCATGAAAGAGGAATCAGGGCAGTTGGTATGTTAGCTGAAGGAAAACCGAATATGCCCGATCCTAGAGCATCTGCTTCATTATTACAACGCTTTGCAGATTACAGAGATATAGAGATAGAAACTGAGTCGCTCATCGAAAGTGCTGAGAAATTAGAGGATCAATATGCCAAGATGGTTGACCAGGCGAATCAGGCTCAGCAAGATATGGATAGAAAAAGTGCTCATCCTCCTTTGTACGGATAAAATGCTAGAAGAGTTTTCAGCTGGAATCGTAGTATATAGAGAATCAAAGCCATATCAATTCCTTTTGCTTCATTATCCTGCAGGTCACTGGGATTTTCCCAAAGGGCATGTTGAGGAGGGAGAATCAATGAGGCAAACAGCTTTACGAGAATTAGAAGAGGAGACTGGTATAGGAAAAGATGAGATCATTTTAGAAGATGATTTTAAGGAAACAATCGATTATCTATACAGGAAGAGAGGCGAATTATCTCACAAAAAAGTGATTTTCTTTTTAGGGAAAACAGAAAAGGAAGACATTAGGATTTCTGAAGAGCATCAGGGTTACAAATGGCTCTCTTACGAAAAAGCAAGAGAAAGAGTGACTTTCAGGAACCCTAGAGATCTTCTAGAAAAATCAAAAGAATATTTGAGTGAAAGAGGGGTTAAAATAACGTAAAGGTTAAATACAGATTACCAATCATTTCGTTTGCTCCTTGGAGGATAATAATGAAGAAACTCATCAGGAAAGGAAAGGTGAAGGAGGTTTATCAAGTTGCTCCAGATACTTTAGAGTTTCATTTTACTGATAATATAGTCGTATTTAATAAAAACATTCCTGATGAGGTGCCTAGAAAAGGAGAAACACTTTGCAAGACTTCTGCTTACTGGTTTGAAACTGCAGAAGACATGGGATTTAACACTCATTTTATCCGGAAGTCAGATGATGACAAAATGGAAGTTAAAAAGGTTCAAGATATAGAGAAATACGGACAGATGGACAAAAAAAGCAGATCTTGTATAATCCCTCTTGAATTTATATCTAGATATTTTTTATCTGATTCACTTTACGATAAGTTAGTAGAAGGAACAGTAAGTCATGAAGAACTCGGTTTTGAAGGACATCCAGATTATGGGGATAGGCTACCGGAACCTTATATTGAGATAAAGTCCAAAGTCGAAGATGAGAAGAAAGAGTTAAAAAAAGACGAGGTACTTACTCTAACTGGTATTACTAAAGCTGAGTATCAAGAAATAATAGAGGTAATTCTAGAACTCGATGAATCAATTAAAAAAAATGCAGAAAGGAACGATTTACTCCATGTGATAGGCAAAAAAGAATTTGCTTTTGATGAAGAAGGAAGATTGATGATCGTAGATTCTTTTGGTTCTGTTGACCAGGATATATTCTGGGAGATGGAAGATTATAAAGAGGGTGAATTCATACCAAAACATAAAAAGATTCTAAAAGAATATTATCAAGAGATAGGATATCACGATGAATTAAAGGAAGCAAGAAACTCTGAAGAAAAAGAGCCTCCTATCCCCTCACTTTCGGATGAGATGATCGAAAAAATTTCAGAGTATTATGTAAATATAATGAAAAGATTAACAGACGAAAAATATGGTGGTAAAAAATGACGAAAGATCTAATATCTATATTGGATGTAGAAGACGAATTGGAAGAAATCTTGCGTAGAGCTGGAGAGATGAAAAAGAAGTGTAAAAATGGAGAATTTCCATCGCCTTTGGAAAACAAAAATTTAGGTATGATATTCGAGAAGCCAAGCACAAGAACTAGAATATCTTTTGAGGTTGGAACAGAGCACTTAGGTGGTCACGCATTATACCTTAGTCCCGATGATCTTCAGCTTGGAAGAGGAGAAACCATAGCAGATACTGCTAAAGTTTTGAGCCGATATGTGGATGGAATAATGTATAGAGCTTTTGAACATGATATGATGGTTGAACTTGCAGAGAACTCATCTGTACCTGTGATCAATGGTCTGGATGATAAAGAGCACCCATGCCAGATACTTGCTGATCTCTTGACGATAAAAGAAAAAAAGGGAGATTTCAACCAGAAGTTTGTGTATGTTGGTGATGGAAACAATGTATGTAATTCTTTACTATTGGGTTCAGCTATAGTCGGTATGGATATGGTAGCGTGTACTCCGGAAGGATATGAACCAGATCAAGAGATCTTTGAAAAAGCTGTAGAGCTAGGAGAGGAAAATGGAGCTGATATTACACATCATAATGTGCCAAAGGAAGCTGTAGAGGATGCTGATGTGATATATACCGATGTTTGGATATCAATGGGTGACGAAGAAGAGGAGGAAAAACGGAAAAAAGATTTTGAAGGGTATCAAATCAATCAAAAATTAGTAGAAAAGGCTGATGATGAGGTCATCGTGATGCATTGTCTGCCTGCACATCGAGGTGTAGAGATAACCAGTGAAGTATTGGATGGTCCCCACTCTGTGGTCTTTGATCAGGCGGAGAACAGGATGCACGCACAAAAAGGATTGATGGTTAAGCTCATGGGATAAAAAAATTAGAGGTTCAAAAACATGGACTATTCTGTAAAAAGGATGTTGGATGTCTCATTTTCAGAGACTATGAAGATATCAAAGTTGGCCAGCAAAATGGAGGAGGAAGGCAAAGATATCATCTCTTTAGCAGTAGGTGAACCTGATTTTGATACACCAGATTTCATAATTGAAGCGGCTTATGAGGCCATGAAGAAGGGTTTCACCCATTATACACAGTCCCAGGGGATTCCTGAGTTACGTCAGGCTATAGCGGAGAATATCAAAAGGGAAAATGATCTAGACTATGGTGCTGATAACATATTGGTGACTCCTACCAAACAAGCCATATTCATGTCTATTTTAGCGCATCTAGACGATGGTGGTGAGGTCATTCTCTCAGATCCTGCCTGGGTATCATATGAACCGATGATCAAATTTGCAGATGGGATCGTGGTCAGAGCTCCTATGAGCAAAGAAGACTTTTCTCTAAATACCGATATCATGCAGGAAAGGATAACCTCCAGGACAGAGATGATGGTACTTAATTCTCCTTGCAATCCTACCGGTAAAAGTTTAGATATGGAAGACATGAAAGCTATCAGGGATATCGCCGTAGATAACGATATTATCGTCGTTACAGATGAAGTATATGAAAAGCTCGTTTTTGAAGGAGAACACATTTCTATAGCTTCTCTTGATGATATGCGTGAGAGAACTATCACCGTTAATGGTTTCTCAAAAGCTTATGCGATGACCGGATGGAGATTAGGATGGCTAGCCTGTAATGAGGACCTTCTTGAAAATATTGCAAAGATCCAGACCCATTCTATAACTTGTGCAACTTCTTTTGCTCAAAAAGCGGGCCTAGAAGCAATGACAAATAGAAAAAAATCAGAAGAAGCAATAGAATTCATGAAATCTAAATATCTTAAAAGAAGAGAACTTATTGTTAAAAGACTAAATGAAATCGAAGGTTTTCATTGTAAAAAACCTGATTCGACTTTCTACACTTTCCCAAAATACGATTACAACATGGATAGTATGGAACTTTCAATGTATTTGCTCGAAGAAGCAAAAGTGGCAACAACTCCTGGTTCAGCTTTCGGTCATACTGGAGAGAATCATCTAAGGATGTCATTTGCTAATTCGTTGGAGAATATAAAGGAAGCTATGGATAATATAGAAGAGGCGGTCCAATCAATCCAGTGACATACTAAAAAGAGTTTGATGATGAAAGGAAAGTATGAGCCTTACGGCGGTGATTACCCCTATGAGTTCTGAAAACTCTTTTCTCCCTTTATATTTTATTATATAATGTCAGATTTGCCTCAACGTTATCGAAAATTGAGTAAGTATCTCTCTTATGTTCTCCGTCATCATCCAGAAGATGCGGACCTAGAGTTAGATATGAGTGGATTCGCTTCTATAGAATCTCTTTTAGAGGCAATCAGTAGGACTAACCATTCCTGGGCTTCTAGAGAAGATATAGAATATCTGATAGAAAAAAGTGATAAACAGAGATTTGAGATAGTAGAAGAAAAGATCAGAGCACTCTACGGACATTCGATAGATGTAGAGCTCGAAAAAAAGAGCTCTCCTCCTGAAATGCTGTACCATGGTACTTCTCCTGAATCTGTCGAATCGATCTTTGAAGAGGGCTTGAAACCGATGGGCAGACAGTACGTACATCTATCAAAAACAGAGGAAGAAGCTCTTCAGGTTGGACGAAGACATCATCATAATCCCGTTCTGTTGAAAATCTCAGCAAAAGAAGCCTGGAAAGATGGAATTGAATTCTATGAAAGAGGAGATCTATACCTTTCGGGTCAGATAGAACCCGAGTACATCGAGTTATGAGAGAAGTAGGAAAGATAAAGGTTATTAATGGAGATTTTCCGAGCACTTCTAGTAAAATATTAAAAACACCTAATAACTCCCATAATCATGGCACAGTTCCTAAAAAAACTTAAAGATTTCGAGAATAAATGGAGAAACCGTTGGAAAGAAGAAGATCTCTTCAGAAGCGAATTAGATGAGGAAAGACCAAACTACTACTTGTTGGAGATGTATCCTTATCCCTCTGGATCTCTTCATATGGGCCACATGCGAAATTATTCTATCGGTGATTCAGTAGCTAGGTTCAAACGGATGATGGGTTACGATGTTTTGTATCCGATGGGATGGGATTCCTTCGGTCTTCCGGCTGAAAATGCAGCTCTCGAACATGGAGTCAGTCCAAAAGAATGGACTGAAAGATGTGTAGAAGAGATGAAAGAACAACTTCGATCCCTAGGACTATCTTATGATTGGGACAGAGAGGTAGCGTCTCATTGGGAAGAGTATTATAAATGGGATCAGTGGTTCTTCCTAAAATTCTTGAAGAGAGATCTCGCATACAGAAAGGAGGCAGAAGTCAATTACTGTTCCGAATGTGATACGGTTTTAGCAAATGAGCAAGTAGAAAACGGGAGATGTTGGAGATGTGAATCACTGGTGGAAAAGAGAGACCTCAAACAGTGGTTTTTTAAGATAACTGAGTATGCGGACGAATTACTGGAAGACCTAGATCAGCTAGACAAGTGGCCAGATAAAGTAAGAAAGATGCAGGAAGACTGGATAGGCAGAAGTGAAGGTACGGAGATAATTTTTAAAGCTCTAGAAGGTGAGAAGATACCCGTCTTCACCACCAGACCGGACACCCTGTTTGGTTGTACTTTTATGGTGCTAGCTCCTGAACATCACCTATCTGAGAGATTAGCCGATAAAGATGAAGAGATAAGAGAGTTCGTTGAGAGAGCTAAACGTCTAAAGACTAGTGAAAGAGAGCAGAAAGGCAAAGAGGGTATATTCACCGGTAAGTATGCGATAAATCCGCTCAATAAAGAGGAAATACCGATATATATTGCAGATTTTGTTTTAGAGACCTACGGAACTGGTGCCATAATGGCGGTTCCCGCCCATGATCAGAGAGATTTTGAATTTGCTGAGGAGCACGACCTGTCGGTAAGACAAGTAATAAAACGCGAGGAAGGGAAATCTGAAGAGCTAGAAGAAGCCTATGAAGGCGAAGGGTTCCTTATCAATTCGGGAGAATACGATGGTTTAGAATCAGCAGAGGCAAGGGAAAAGATCACTGATGATCTGGTCGAGGAAGGTATTGCAGAAAGAAAAATAAACTATAAACTTCAAGACTGGTTGATATCTAGACAAAGATATTGGGGATGTCCTATTCCTATTGTTTATTGCCAAAAGTGTGGCATCGTTCCCGTACCTGAAGAAGATCTACCCGTCGAGCTACCCACCGATGTAGAGATCGATGTAGCTGGAAATCCACTGGAGAGAGTAGATGATTTTGTTGAGACTGAATGCCCCGAATGTGGTTATCCAGCTGAAAGGGAAACTGATACGATGGACACTTTTGTAGATTCATCTTGGTATTATTTGAGGTATTGTTCACCCAATTTCGATAAGAATCCTTTCAATCCGGAATCGGCAAATGAATGGATGCCTGTTGATCAGTATATAGGTGGTGTTGAACACGCCATACTTCATCTGATGTACTCTAGATTTTTCGTGAAGGTACTACGGGATATGGATCTTTTAGATATCGATGAACCGTTCGAGCGTTTACTCACGCAGGGTATGGTCCTACTCAATGGAGAAAAGATGTCAAAGTCTAAAGGTAACGTTGTAAAACCAGAGAAGATAATAGAAGAATTCGGTGCCGACACTGCAAGATATTTTATCTTATCAGCTGCAGGACCAAGAAAAGAATTAGAATGGTCTGATGAAGGAGTGAGATCAAAATTTAAATTTTTGAAAAGAGTCTGGGAGTTCGTAGTCAATAATAAAGAACTTAAAAGAGAAGATATAAAAATAGACAATTGCAATCTGAGAGATAGGTACATACTATCAAGGACTCAAAGAATCTGTGATGAGATAGTAGAGCATATAGAGTTCTTTAAAATCAATGACGCTCTACAGAATTTGAAAGAGTATTTCGATGAACTGTCAAAATATGAGAAGGAAGCTGAAGAGACTTCTGAGAAACCGAAGATAATCAATATGGGACTCGATCATTTTGTGAGAATGCTTCATCCGTTCACTCCACACATAACTGAGGAGATGTGGAGTAAGATAGGTAACGAAAAACTGATAATCGAAGCTGGATGGCCTGAGAGAGAAGATTCATTGGTAGATAAAGATGCTGAAAGAGCAGAAAGATTCTATCATCAAATAAGGGATGATATAATTCATATAAAAAATATAACCGGTAAGGAGTCGGATTCTATCCAGATCATCATAGCTGAGAAGTGGAAATTCGATGCCTTCCGAGAAATTCAAAAGATGCTTACAGAGATGGATAGACCTGATATGGGTAGGATGATGGGTGAGTTAGCTAGTGCTTTTACTGAAAATAAAAGAGAATTGAGTAAAATTGCTCAGGAAGCAGTTAAAAATCCTGGTAAGATATTGGACAGATTTGTTGATCATGAATTCGAACTTTCAACTTTAGAAAAGATGAAAACTAGGATTGCAAAGGAGTTCGAAGCTGATGTGAGTATTATAGAAGCAGAAAGGGTAGATATGGATAAAGCAAAACGGGCTGAGCCAGGCAAACCAGGAATACAATTGTGAACTCATTCCAGATGAAATTTATCTCCAAATATAGAATAGTTGAAATGGATCGTGACCCTGTAAGGTATAAATAACTTTGATCGATTACTAAGGTATGTCCTGGATTCGAGAGATAGATGTTGATGAAGCCGAGGAAGATCTGAAAGAGATTTATGATGAGTTAGCTGAAAGTAGAGGAAAGGTTTCTAACATACTCAAAGTTCATAGTTTGAATCCTGATGCTATGAGAGCCCATCTTGATCTTTACATGTCTGTGATGTTCAAAAACACGAATCTCAATCGAAAGGAGTGCGAGATGATAGCGGTTGTAGTATCTGCAGCAAATGAGTGCGAATACTGTGTTAGACATCATATGGAGGCGCTGAATCATTACTGGAGAGATGAGAAAAAGGTGGAAAGATTAGCTGTAGATTATTCTGATCTAAATATAGATGAAAAAAAAATGAGGATGTTAGAATTCTCGAAAAAGCTCACATTAGAGCCAAATAACATTGAAAAAAAATATTTCGATGAAATAAAAGATTGTGGTTTCGAAGATCAAGAATTACTAGACATAGTTCTAGTTGTATCTTATTTTAACTTTGTCAATCGGATCGCTTTAGGTCTAGGAGTTGAAGTGGATGAAAACGAAGTAGGAGGTTATGATTATTGATCAAAAAATATCAACGAGATTAACCATAGATGATAAACTCAATCGAAAGTCAGATTTAATTAACAAAACTCATTCTGCAAAAAAAAAATGATCGCTGAGAACATGATATGAGATGAATTTATGATTTTTGAGATGCATATCCTAAGTTGATTGGAGAACCCGATTAGCTCCGATGGTTTTCCTAAGAGAATTTTGTATCTAAAATCATATATTAATAAATAGTTCTATTATCAAGTGATGAAAGAAAAAAGCGCAGTCCATGAAAATGATGAATCTATTGAAATAACAGATCATAAGAAAAAGGAAGAGATCGAGGAAAAACTAGAGATTCTTGCCGACAGTTATGCTAAAAGGATTTTAGTTGGCTGTTATAGAAAACCGAAACCTGTTCAGGAGCTAAGCTGGAAATACGACATACCTATAGCTGCAGCTTACCGGAAAGTCCATGAATTAGAAGAAGCAGGATTTCTCCAGGTGGCGAAAAAAGAGACTAGCAGGAGAGGAAAAAAGGTGAAACTTTATGGAACTACATTGAAAAGAGCGGTGATCCGCTTTGAAAATGGTAAATTTAAAGTTGAATTTGACTACCCAGGTAAAGAAAAAGAGAAGGTTCAGCTCACCTTTGAAAGAGATTGAAAAGTGAATAAAAACCTCTTATCCACCTTTCATTTTATTCGATTTTTCCATCGATATGTATATCTCTTTGAGGATATGGTATCTCTATATCTTCCTCATTGTAAGTTTTGAATATCCCTTGTGTCAAATTGAATTTTACCCCCCAGTATTTTTCCTTATCTGTCCATCCCTTAAGCATTAGATTCACTGAAGAGTCTCCTAGATCAGTGACTGATACTTCAGGTTCTGGTTCTTTCAATACCTCTTCATGATTCCGTAAAAATTCTAATGCGGTACTAACTGCCTTATCTATATCTCCGTCATAACTGATGCCCACAGGTACATCTATTCTTCTCTTTTCCATCCTTGAGTAGTTGACTATAGGTTCATCCCAAATTAGTTTATTAGGTAAAGTGATCTTAGTGTTGTCTGGTTTTAGCAACTCAGTCGCCATAAGTCCAACTGAAACTACTATCCCTTCCTGTCCATGCACTTCAACTCTTTCTTTTTTATCCAGTGGTCTTAAAGCTGCAATCCAGACCCCTGAAAATACATTATTCATCGTATCCTGTAGTCCAAAGCCCAAGATCAAACCGGCAACGGCCGAGAAGCCTAAAACCGCAGATCCTACGTCTACCCCAAGAGCGGAAACAGCAATCAGGATGACCACTACATAAAATATTATTTTGAAAAATCTGCCCAAGAATTCGACAACTAGATCTGGTAGATCTGCTCTTTTTAAACTCTTCTTGAAGAGATACAGCGCTGTTTGAACTATGCCGAAACCAACCACTAGTATTATCAAGGATAGAATAACATCTATAATTCTAACATTTAGATAAGGTAGAGTGCTACCGAAATCCATATTACCGACTCACTTTTAGATTATTTGCTAACTTATATATTTTTTGATTTTGTTCTTATAAAAAATTTTTTTATCAGAAAATTACTGTGTAGAGATGTCTGGAGTTATCATAAGAATAGTTTTTCAGAAATGATAACAAGTTTTAAATATCTTTATTGAGTATCAAGATTCATGCTCGAGAAGCTAGATAAGAAAAGTGCTTTAGAGCTATTAGGCGATGATTACATCACTGATATCCTTTCTTCTACACACATAAAACCAAAAAGTGCTAAAGAGATCTCTAAAAGGAATGATATACCTATAGCCATTTGTTATCGGAGAATAAATAAATTAGTAAAACTAGGGTTTTTGTCTGAAGATAAAAAAGCCCTCACTCAGGAAGGTAAGAGAGTACAACTTTACAAGTCAAACCTAAAATCCGCCCATGTATATTATGAAGAAGGGAAATTAAAAGCTAAATTTGAATTTAAGGATGGACAGTTACAGAAATTTGGGGATAAAATCAAAGAAAAGATTCCATCATCAAAATAATAAATTTCTTTTTTAAATAAAATTCAGATCTGAAACCAAAACTTTAAACACTTTGGCGTATCTTCTCTTTTCCCGTGTAAAGATGACTAAATTTATAATCGTCACGGGCGGAGTTATGTCAGGTTTGGGAAAGGGCGTTGTTACCTCTTCTCTCGGAAAGTTGTTGAAAGCTAAGGGCTTTTCTGTTACGGCTATAAAAATAGATCCCTATTTGAATTGTGATGCTGGAACGATGAATCCTTTTGAACATGGTGAAGTTTTTGTTTTGGACGACGGAACTGAAGTTGATCTGGATCTAGGAAATTACGAGCGATTTTTAGATATAGATCTATGTGGAAATGATAACATAACAACAGGAAAAGTATATAGAAGTGTTATAGAGAAAGAGAGATCCGGTGAATATCTGGGGAAAACTGTGCAGATCATACCTCATATAACGGATGAGATCAACAGGAGGATATGGGAGGTCGCGGATGATACAGGAGTAGATATAGTCCTTATAGAGTTAGGTGGTACTGTTGGTGACATCGAGAGCATGCCTTTTTTGGAGGCTGTACGTCAGTTACATATGGAATTAGGGGAAGACCATGGCAATTCTATTTTCATACATACTACTTTAGTACCTGTTTTAGATGTTGTCGGTGAGCAGAAAACTAAACCAACTCAACATTCTGTCAAAGCGCTGCGTGAGATAGGGATAGAACCGGATATAATAGTTGGGCGCTCGAAGGAAGAGTTAGAAGAATCTACTAAAAAGAAGATATCATTATTTTGTGATGTTCCTGAGGAAGCGGTTATATCTTCACCGAATGCATCGAATATTTACAGAGTTCCATTGATATTGAATCAAGAAGGGTTAACTAAGTGTGTTATGCAAAGGCTTGATCTTGCAGAAAAATTGGAAAAAAAAGAAGGTGTAGATACAAAAGATTTAGATTTAGAAAGATGGAAAAACTTTCTTGAAGCATTTGAAAATCCCAATTCTGAGATAGATATAGCGTTGGTAGGAAAATACACCGAACTAGAAGATGCATATGTAAGTCACGAGCAGGCTCTGAATCACTGCAGAGCTGCCACCAAAACTAAAATAAATATAAAATATATCGAAGCAGAGGATCTAGAAGAAGATTCACAGAAAAAATATCTAAAAGATGTGGATGGCATATTAGTGCCTGGCGGTTTTGGTGATCGTGGAATTGAAGGTAAGATAGATGCTATGAAATTTGGTAGGCTCAATGACATACCAACATTGTCGATATGTTTAGGTTTCCAACTCGGCGTCGTAGAATTTGCCCGCAATGTTCTTGGATATGAAGAGGCTCACAGTTACGAATTTGATGAAAAAACTCCTCATCCAGTCATCGATCTTCTTCCAATGCAGAGAGGGATTGATAAGATGGGAGGAACTATGCGTCTGGGGGCTGAGAGGATAATCGTAAAGGAAAATACTTTGGTCCATGACATATATGAGAGTACGGAAATAATTGAAAGACACAGACATAGATATGAAGTGAACTTGGATTACAGAGAAGAGATCGAAGATAATGGTATGATGTTTAGTGCTATTTCACCTAATGGGAAGAGGATGGAAATGTTCGAACTCGAAGACCATCCCTTTTTCATAGGATGTCAGTTTCATCCGGAATTTAAATCAAGACCCATGAATCCTTCACCATTATACCTAAGTTTCGTTGATAATATCTTATCAGAAATAGAGAGTGGATAGTGATGAAGATAGACGTTGTAGATAACGGTGGTCAATGGACCCATAGGGAATGGAGATCATTGAAAGAGATCGGTGTAGATACAGAGATCGTATCAAATGATATAAAGTTTGAAAAAATAGAGGTAGATGGGCTTATACTATCGGGTGGAGCTCCACGGATAAGCGACGAAGACATGAAATTGGGAAGAACTTCTGATTATCTAGATAAAGCAGGATATCCTATATTAGGGATATGTGTTGGGGCCCAATATATGGCTAGACATTTCGGAGGAAAAACAGGCAGTGCAGATTCACCGGAATATGGAGAAACAAAGGTGAATATAATCGAAAAGGATCGATTATTCAAAAGTTTACCAGACTCATTCGTTGCTTGGGAATCTCACAATGATGAGATAAAAGAATTAGGTGATGATCTAAAACTTTTAGCCTCCTCTGATTATTGTCCTGTTCAAGCTTTTAGGCACAAGAAGAAAGATTTCTATGGTGTTCAGTTTCATCCAGAAGTGGAACATACCGAATACGGTCAAAAGATCTTCAAAAATTTCGTTGATATCTGTAGAGGTTGACCATCTAAAGGGGCTAAGATGGGCGATAGATTTAAAAAAGCATGCAGTTTATGGTAAACAAAAACTTGAGAAAAAGTTGATAGATATGTGCGGTATAGTCGGTGTTTTAGGAACCAATAAGGCATCTTCTGAATTATATAATGGATTATATGCGATCCAGCATAGGGGCCAGAATGGAGCTGGAATGTACGTTGCTTCAGAAGAAAATACAAAACTTGTCAAAGGTAGAGGGCTAATAGATGAAGTTTTTGATAAGAAAACTCTAGGTTCCTTTGAAGGGAATTGGGGTATTGGGCATGTTAGATATCCTACGATAGGTTCGAATATAGAAATAGATGCCCAACCTTTCAAGGTGGAAGATCCGATTGAGATAGGTATGGTCCATAATGGTAATATAGTTAATTATGATGAAATGGTAGAAAAATACGATCTTGACCTGAAATCTAGTTGTGATCTAGAGCTGATACTAAATGTGTTTGCTGAAGAATTGAAGAAAGAAGATGAAATAGACAGAGATGCATTGTTTTCATCTGCAGAGAGATGTATGGAGAATTTGAATGGTAGTTATTCTGTAATCACTTTGATCCCAGGATTTGGTCTTTTTATATTTAGAGATCCTAGAGGTATAAGGCCTTTTGTTCTAGGTAAAAGAGTAAATCTAGACGGGACTAGTTTCGCTCTGGCATCAGAAAATACGGTATTAGATATTTTAGGATACAAGGTCCTTAGAGATATTACGCCTGGAGAGGCAATACTCATAGATGAAGATAAGTCATATCTTTCGAGACAGATCAAAAATGTGTTACCTAAACATTGTATGTTTGAATGGGTCTATTTTGCTAGAACGGATTCAACTATCGAAAGGATAAATGTTTATGAGGCTAGATTTAGATTGGGCAGGGAACTAGCTAAAGTGTGGAAAAATACTCCTCATAAATTAGACGTGGTTGTTCCAGTCCCTGATACTGCAAGAACATATGCATTAGCTCTAGCAGAAGAACTCAAGATTCCTTACAGGGAAGGGTTGATGCGAAATAGATATGTTGGGAGGACTTTTATCATGCCTGATCAGACTTCAAGGGAAACAGCTGTTAAGACCAAATTAAATCCGATCATTGAAGAGGTGAAAGGAAAGAAAGTAGGCTTAGTCGATGACAGTATAGTAAGGGGAACAACTTCAAAAAAATTAGTCAATCTGATGAGGAAAGCAGGGGCAGAAGAGGTTCATTTCTTAGTGGGATGCCCACCTATTGTATCTCCTTGTTATTATGGTATAGATATACCTACTAAGGAAGAGCTAAAAGCCGCATCTAACTCTATTGAAGAGATAAGAAAAGAGATAGGGGCGGATTCACTAACATACCAGAATATAGATGGTTTGGTAAGAGGACTTACAAAAGAGAAAGAAGAATTGTGTTTAGCTTGTCTAGACGAAAATTATCCCACTAAAGTCAGAGAAGATATACGAGAGTATTTTGAGGAGATGAGAAAAGAGTCTAGGGAAAAAATATCTCAGGAGAGTAATACATAGATGTAAGTTTAACTTAAATCTGAACAACTCTCTATTTCTATCGTCTGTTTTCTTTTAGGCCCTATAGAAATATGTGAGATAGGTATTTCTATGGTTTTTTCAATGTAATTCAAATATTTTTTCATGTTTTCTGGAATAGATTCATATCCCTGTTGAGCTATGTCATCCCAATCCTGCTCTTTCCAACCGGGGAATTTCTTATAAAAAGGCTCGTATTCATACAGTCTTTCTATCTTTGCTGGAAATTTATCTATTTTTTTATCTTCGAACTTATAGTATGTACAGACTTTGATCTCATCCAATCCTGCTAGAACATCTAGATTGGTCACAGCCAATTCAGTGAGAGAATTAACTCGTTTTGAATATTCTATCATCACTAGATCGAGCCAGCCTACCCTTCTAGGTCTTCCTGTTGTAGTACCATATTCCCCGCCTTTATCCCTTATATATTCCCCTGTTTCATCTTTAAGTTCAGAAGGGAACGGTCCTGTACCTACTCTTGAAGTATAGGCCTTCACTATACCTATTACAGAATTCAACTTCAGTGGTCCTATACCTGCTCCTATTGAGGCAGCACCTGAGATTGTGTTTGATGAAGTTGTATATGGATAGACACCGTGGTCGACATCGAGATGAGTTCCTTGGGCCCCCTCAAACAGTATATCTTTTTCTTTTTTGAAAGCCTCATCAAGCATTATTGAGACATCTTGTACGTAACTTTTTAATTTTTTTCCGTATTTTACATATTTATTCGTTAACTCATCTACATCCCAATTCTTATCTTCATCGAATGCTTTGAATATCTTATTTTTTATTGGAACTACTGTTTCTAACTTCTGTCTAAGAGCACTTTCATTGTAAAGATCAGCCACTCTAAGTCCAAAACGAGCTGCTTTGTCTGAATAACACGGCCCTATTCCTTTTTTAGTAGTTCCTGCCTTTAGACCTTTTTTTAATTTTTCCTCAAGTTCATCCATAGCTTTGTGATAAGGCATGATTAAAGAAGCCCTATCAGAAAGTACCAGGTTGGAAGTATCGATCCCACTATTTTCTATTTTTTCTATTTCATCTAATAGAACTTTTGGATCTACTACTACTCCATTTCCTATAACGGCTTTTTTGTCTGCCCTCAATATCCCAGATGGTAGTAGGTGTAATTTAAATGTATCATCATCTAATTTTATTGTATGACCCGCATTGTTCCCTCCTTGAAATCGAACTATTATATCTGATCTATCTGCGTAGTAATCTGTTATCTTACCTTTGCCTTCATCACCCCATTGAGCACCTATTATAACAACTGAACTCATCGTAACGTATCTGAGAAGGTCCATAGATATTTAATTTTTTTTATCCAAGTTTTTAATCTCTTATTGTCTTTTTCTTCCATTTTCCTGTAAGGAAATAAACATAGGATACTACTGCCGCTATTGGATTACTCAGAGCCATCCCGATCCAAACACCTAAGATCCCCATATCAAAGCCTATACCTATTAATGGTAAAGAGGGTAAAGCGAGCAGAGCTGATAAGAAAAGACGGAGACCCCATATTCTCAGTAATTCAAGAGCCATGGCAGGGATAGTATGTCCTGTTCCTCTATAACTAGAATCGAAAATCCTGAAGATACCAAAGAATGCTATGGATATCGAATATATGGCAAGGTATCTTGCTCCTTCTTCGATCACAGGTGCTTCATCTATAAATATTGTCATTATGCCAGTTCTAAACAGGATTATAAAAGCGGCAACAGAGAACATCATTATTGAAGAGACCATGATAGCTTTTTTGACAATTGTTTCCGCTCTTTTAGTCTTCTCAGCTCCAACGTTCTGACCTACCATTGACATCGAGGCATCGGCAAAACCCCAAATAGCTATGGTGATCACATGTAATATTCTCCTACCTATACCATATGCGGCAACAGGAGTTTCTCCGAAGATCGCTACTAGAGAAAATAAAATGGTGAATGCAATAGCAGTCATTATCCTAGCTACGGTTGCTGGAGCGCCTATAGTTATGATTTGTTTGATCCATCTTAGTTTGAGTCTCAAACTTTTTAGACTCAACTTTACATCTACTCTATCATTAAAAAGTAGATAGATACCTACTAAACCAGCAGTAACTCTTGAAAGTGAAGTAGCTGTAGCGGCACCTGTGACTCCCAATTCAGGGAAAAACCCGATACCAAAAATCAGGAGAGGGTCTAAGACTAAGTTAACAACTACAAAAACGATTTTGATTAGAACGGGAGTGACCATATCTCCCATCCCCTTCAGTAAGAATCTAAATGCGGTATAAGAATATATAAAAGGCATGCTTAGAAGTACTATCCTAAGATATGAAACCGCTAGAGGATAGACATCAGGGGGCGTTTGTACCCATTTTAATACATGTGGAGCAAGTATGAATCCACCGACGGTAAAGATTATGCTAATTATGATTAGGAAACTAAATACTTGTCCAGCAGCTTCGTTTGCTTTACGTTTATTTCCTGCTCCCATATGTTGAGCTACCAGTGCTACTCCTGCTGTAGCTAGTCCCATGCCCGCAGAGATGAAAACAAACAGTATAGGCCAGGCAGCCGTTGGTGCCCCAACCTCTGTAGCACCTAGTTGACCGAGAAAAAAAGTGTCTACAATATTGAAAGAAACATGTAGAGAGCTTGAAACCATCACTGGAAGTGCTAGAACTAAGATGGTCTTTATTATAGGTCCATTAAGTATGTCTTCCCTTCTTTGTTCTGCAGATTTTATGAATATGCTTTTTATCTTGTGATAACTGAATTTACTTGAGATAATATCACTGACTTGAAGTTGTGAGAGAGAGGGTGATTAAAATTTTTTATTGCTTTGTACTAGTTCCTTGACGTTTTCAAAAACTAAATTCACTAAAGATGGTTGATAAACAGGTCTAAATAGAAGGAAAAACAAGAAGAATATATGAAAAGAAGTTTTTCTCCTTCTGAGAAATTGACTACAGGAGATGTCCCAGAGATCGATAAAAAAAAGGTGAAAGAAAGAGAAATAGCCCTATTTTCTTTAGGTTGCTTTTGGGGACCAGATGCTTTATTTGGTTCTCTCTCCGGGATTTTGAGGACTGAAGTAGGATATGCAGGAGGAAAGAAAAAAAAACCCACTTATAGGGATCTGGGAGATCATACTGAATCTATTCGTATAGAATATAATCCTGATGAGATAACCTATAAAGATCTCTTGGATAATTTTTGGAGATCTCATGACCCTACTCGAATAAGAGAGAAACAATACAGATCCATGATATTTCACTATTGTGAGAAACAGAAAATATTAGCTCAACAGAGTAAGGATGTTGTTAATAAAGAGCCCAGAACAGTAATAAAGGCGTATAGAAACTTCTATCCTGCTGAGGACTATCATCAAAAATATCATCTTTCGAAGAATAAGGCGCTCAATTATGCATTTAGAAGTTTATATCCCGAGATGTCTGACTATATCGGTTCCACTGCAGTAGCTCGAGTTAATGGCTATGTTGCCGGTCATGGAACCATCAACTCTAAAGAAGAACTTGAAAGATTAGGACTTACTGAAGAAGGCTGTAAATTACTCTATAATATCTGGAATAAATCTAGAGGAAGTTGATATCATGGAAGAAAATGTAGAAAAGCCCACAAAGGATGAACTCAAAAGAAAGTTAACTCCTATAGAATATAAAGTCACGCAAGAAAAAGGGACTGAGCCAGCTTTTAAGAACGAATATTGGGATAATGAAAAAGAAGGAATATATGTCGATATTGTATCTGGAGAGGTCTTATTCAGTTCTAAAGATAAGTTCAAATCCGGAAGCGGATGGCCCAGTTTCACAAAACCCTTAAATCCTGACAATATAGTGACGCAAAAGGAGAGCGCTTTAGATACTAGAACGGAGGTAAAGAGTAAAAATGCAGGTTCACATTTAGGTCATCTCTTTGATGATGGACCACCACCTACAGGGAAACGCTATTGTATAAATTCAGCCGCTCTAAAGTTCATACCAAAAGAAAAAATGGAAGAGAAAGGATATGGGAGATATCTTTCTCTGTTTTGAGAGAGACATATCTATAATTTTTTTGCCATATCTGTTTTTTCCCAGGTAAATTCAGGTTCCTTTCTTCCGAAATGACCATAGGCGGCAGTTTTATTATAAATAGGCCTTAGCAGGTCAAGATGTTCTATTATTCCTGCTGGTTTCAGTGGGAATTTTTCTCTTACTAGTGATTCAATATCTTTTTCTTTGATCCCATTAGTCCCATAAGTGTTGATTAGAATACTTGTCGGTTCAGGAACACCTATAGCGTAACTAAGCTGCACTTCACATTTATTGGCAAGATCCGCCGCCACAATATTTTTAGCTATATACCTTGCCATATAGGTCCCAGATCTATCTACTTTAGATGGGTCCTTTCCAGAGAAACAACCACCGCCATGACTACCATGACCACCGTAGCTATCCACTATTATCTTTCTTCCAGTAAGACCAGTATCTGCTTGTGGTCCTCCTATCACGAATCTTCCGGTTGCGTTTATGTTGTAGGTTGTTTCTTCATCTACGAGATCACCGCATACTGGATTAATAACCTCTTTCTTTATATCTTCCCTTAACTCATCAATATCAATGTCTGGATCGTGTTGAGCAGCTAGCACTATGTCGTCTATCCTTTTTGCTTCAGTTCCTTTATACTCTACAGTTACCTGGGACTTTCCATCAGGTCTGAGGTAATCAAGGATGTTCGTCTCTCTAACTTTCTTGAGCCTTTTTGCGAGTTCATGAGCTAATACTATAGGAATAGGCATCATCTCCTCGGTTTCATCGGTGGCATATCCGTACATTATACCCTGATCACCTGCGCCCTGTTTTTCTTTTTCAACTCCTCTAGCGATATCTGGACTTTGTGAATGGAGTCCTGTCATTACTCCACATGATTCCGCATCAAATCCATATTCTGGTTTGGTATAACCTATATTTTCGATGGTCTGTCTCACAACATCGTTAACGTCGACATAAGCTTCGCTAGTTACTTCACCTGCTATGAAAGCGAGGCCGTTAGTCAATATTGTTTCACATGCCACTTTAGATTTAGGATCTTTTTCAATCAGATTGTCTAATATAGAATCACTGATTTTATCTGCCATCTTATCAGGATGGCCCTCTGTCACGGATTCAGAGGTTAAGTAATAGTTTCTATCTCTTTTTCTTCGTCTCATTTTTCCACGATACCACGTCATAAGGTCAAATTTTATATATTTTCTTGACGTTTTGGCTCAAAAATGAGGCAAAAAATGTTACCGGATTACGAAAGATTGATCAAGACTATTAGATCTGAACGCAATCGGCTAAATTTATCTCAAAGAGAGTTAGCTGATAAAGCAGGAGTCTCAAAATCTGTTTTAGGAAAATTAGAGAGGAAGGAACACGTTCCGAATTACAAGAATGTTAAAGCGATCTATGATATCATCGAAAAAGAACGTGACAGTGAAAAAAAGTGTGCGAAAGAATTCATGAATGAAGAGATAATATCGATCAAACCAGAAGATACTATTGACGAGGCTGCTAAGTTGATGAATGAAAATGGTTTTTCTCAACTACCTGTCAAGAAAGATGGGGACTATCTAGGACTGATTGTAAGTAATCAGTTGATCGATGTTGAAAATAGAGAATCGAAAGTTAGGGAATTGCCTTACATGTCACTTCCTGTAATACCTCATGATACACCGAAAGATGATTTCGGGAGTTTATTGAAAAGCAATCAAGCTGTAATAGTTAAAAGAGGAAGGAACTATATCGGGTTGATAACGGCGTCTGATCTATTATAAAAACATACAAACACCTTTATAAATATTATACTTTCTTTTAATTTTGATACGGTTATACTTATCTCTAGTATGATAATGACTTTACCATATGGTATTTCAGTTACATAAAAAAAGAAGGTTATTTTTTAATTGGATTTTTTCTACCTTTTGAATTTTGATAAAATATCGAGATAGGGCTAAATTTTATTTCATACGGAGCCTTCAATATCAAACAGCATGTCAAAATCAGGAATGATTATCTATGAGAACTGATAAATCAAACAGTTCTAAAATACTCATTTTTATTTTACTACTAATGGGTGCATTTGGGGTGATGGGTGGTGGTCTAGTAGCTCCTGGTCTACCTACAATAGGATCTGCATTTGAAATAGGTGAAGAATATGAAGGTTTGGTTTTGAGTGTCTACACACTTTCAGCAGCTATCAGTCTACCTCTTATAGGTTATTTGATAGATTATATAGGGCGTAGAAAAATAGGGATCGGGTGTTTACTCCTAGATGGTACTGCTGGTTTAGCAATAATCTTAGCTCCTGATTTTACGATATTATTAGTCTTGAGATTTATTCAGGGTATCGGTATCGCAGGGCTAGTACCAGTTGCTATGACAGTTATCGGAGATATCTTTTCAGATAAGAAACGTTTGCAGGTCATGGGTTATCTTTCAGGTTCGATCTCACTCAGTGCTGCTGTCATACCACTTCTAGGAGGGGTATTGGCTTCAATAAACTGGAAGATGGTTTTTGCAGTTTATGGTTTTTCTTTCATTTTGGCAATTTTATTATACTTTAGATTACCAGAAACGCGCTCAAATAATGAAGATAGAAATGGAAACTATGAAAATTTTTTTCAGTATGAATCATCGTTATTTTCTGTATTAAAGATTAAAAAAATCAGAAATGTAATGATCCACTCTTTTATACTCTATTTTTTGCTTTATGCTCTTGTCACTTACCTTCCGATATTTCTGGTTAGAATACATGGATTCGATGAAATATTCAACGGTGTAGCACTTTCCGGACAGGCCATTTTTTCAGCTTTGTTGGCTTCAAGAGCAGCTGAAATAGGCAATTTTTTGAATTGGAGACAAAGAGCCGGTATTGGATTTATCCTGATCAGCGGCAGTTTCATTTTCCTACCTTTATGGCCTACAGGGAGCTACCTTATCAGTTTTAGTTTTATCATTTACGGTCTCGGAATGGGAATAGTTTCACCTACTATATATAATCGAGTTACATATCTTTCTCCAGGAAACTTAAAGGGATCAGTGATCTCGATTTTTAATACCATGAAATACATAGGTATGACAGCCGCTCCTTTTTTAATCGGTCTCACTTTGATCTATTTTGAGCTTGAAGTGATTTTTATTGGAATTGGACTGATCAGTGCATTTTGGGCTATGTTAACTTTGGTTCCAGATTATTTTTGATTTGTAACAGGCAAAAATTGATATATCTTTTTAAGATATACAAACAAGGTTTGGGATTTTGCAAAGATTGATCGAGATGGTACTTCCCGCAGAAGAGTGGATTTCAGCAGGTAATCTATTAGAAGAGGATGAAAAAGTATTCGAATTTTGGCATGAAGACATATCTGAAGAAAGGATTGTTGTCAAGCTCCTCGTTGATGCTACTAAAAGTCAAACTATCATAGACAAGTTAAATAATAACTTTGGACATCTCGATCAATTTAGACTTCTTTTATTTAAAGTAGAAGCTACTATCCCTGTGGATGAAGAAAATGAAGAGGATGAAGAAAATGAAGAGTTAGAGGAAGACTCAGAGGAGAACGAAGAATATTTTTTGAAGGAAACAGAAGGAGTTAGTAGAGAGGAATTATACACCGAAGTCAGGGATCAAAGCCAGATGAGTAGAGTTTATCTTTTACTGACAGTTTTGGCCGCCATCGTAGCTTCTATTGGTGTGTTAAGAGGAGATGTAGCCGTAATAGTAGGATCTATGGTTATCGCTCCGATGCTTGGACCTAATATTGGTCTTTCATTAGCTACGACACTAGCCGATTCTGAGCTTGCTTATCTTTCAGCAAAGACATTATTAGTAGGAATTGCCTTATCCTTCCTAGTTTCTATCTCTCTAGGATTTCTTTTGACGGTCGATCCAGAAATTTATGAGATCGCCTCAAGAACAGATATAAGTATTCTACATGTTGTCCTAGCTCTTGCAGCAGGAAGCGCAGGCACACTAGCCTACACCAAAGGTCTTTCTTCTGCCGTAATAGGTGTAATGGTCGCTATAGCATTAGTACCAGCTATAGCTGCTTCTGGCCTTTTAATAGGTTCAGGACATTTTAATATGGGATTTCACGCTTTAATATTATTCCTAATCAATCTTATATGCATCAATCTTTCTGGTGTTCTTACATTCGTAGCTCAAGGCTTCGAACCTTCATCATGGTGGGAAGCAGGCAAGGCCAGAAAATTGACTAAAAAGGCTTTGATTGTATGGATAATACTATTAGGTATTTTGATAGCTGCTGTCGTATATACACAGTATTTTTAGGGAAGTGTTCTAGATTTTATTTTTTGAAAACTTTCATTCTATCTAACAATACAACTACGATAATCAAAGAAGCCACTGCTATAGGTACCCAGAGACCTAGCTCGTATATATTTTCGGTTTCACCTGTTTGGAAAGCCATCAGGGCTGCAGAGGATAATGAACCATAATATATGGATAAACCTAAATTCCATCCAATCGCTAGGACCTTTCCGAGGGGTTTTTCTTTCCAGAGCCAATAACTCGCAAGAAGACCAGGAGGTACTATGAAGGCTAGATCGAGAATCGATATAATTTTTGATAAAAAATCACCATTGAAGAAGAACTGTGGTAACTCTCCGTTATAACAAAAGATTATATAAATTACTACCTGAACTGCGATCAATATACTCGAGATAACACCCATATATATGGTTACCATTCTAGATGGAACTGAATCGTCAAAGTGATATCCTATTCTCTTTGTTTCTGGATCATCTAACAGTAAATACAAAACGAATATCGAAAGAATAAATGTTGCCACATATGTGAGAAAAAGATAATTGTAATCGGCACCAAAAAGACGGAAGGTATAGCTTTTTAAGGCGAAATAAATTGTGCCGAATGATATCAATTTGGCTCTTTCTTTTCCTCTTAGCGATAAAATTAGCGATATGCCCAAAAGAGGTACTGCTACAGTCAAAGTTATCAAGTCAATCCCTAGAAATGCTTCTTTGATGTGGGTAGGATCTTCATATACTCCTTCGATAAGCAAACCCGCCGCTGATGTAAAGGCCAACAGCACTAGAACCAAAAAGATCATCAGATGAGTAGACTTCGATCTAGTGCCTAAAATGGAGTTTTTTTCTACAGCTGGATCCTTTTTACCCCCATCTAAAGTCCATTCTTCCATTTATTTTCATCTCCTGGATCTATAATTTTTCAATAGCACCTTCTCGACTATAGCTATTTTTATAATCATCATAAGGTATATTAATTTTCCGTAAAATATCTCTCCAGATAGAAAAATATAGAAGAAAATAAAGAAATAATTTAATAAATATTTTTACAATTAACCATTTGGACCTCTCAAAGGATGTCTCAAGAGGATAACAAATCTGCTATCCTCGGATCCTGATTTAAGGCCCTAAGAAGATGGATTATAACTCATTCAAACTATTTTTTTAGAGTTATTTCCATCGACGAAACGTTGGTTGTGCCGCCTTCATCATTTTCTATTTCTTCCGTGTCGGTAATAATTTCGGTTATTTCAGCTTCCTCGATGAATCTGTGTCTCGTTATTTCTGCCACATCAACAGCTTTGCTTATCGCTCTACCTCTTGCTTTAATGACTACCTCATCACTTCCGCTGTTGAACTGAGTCATGACAGCCTGCACGTAATTCATCGTTTCCTTACTACCGACAAATATGGTATTCTCATCATCCATGTTTATCGCCTCAATTTTGTTTTTTCTTGTTTCTATTTTAGCATAGGTTTTATGAGAAAGGTTATATTAACTATTTTGGTTCGTTGTCTTCCTTATAACGGCCTAATCCGATCAATATAAGATTAAGATGATAGAAATAGTATTTAGAGGGCATTTTAAGAACATCTTATAAATATGATCCTACAAATAAAACAATAGCCGAGGAAGCAGTGATCAATATATTATCATCGATAGGACCAAATTCATATCTTTCTATGAAGGTAGCAACGAAAGCAGCTATTACTCCCCAAATCGCTAGATTTTCCATCGAACCAAAAAAATACCCGATAGGGAGACAAACCAAAAGCATAAAGATATTTCCGATAGGATGTTTTGTCCTTTTTTTGAATAGAAAATTTCTACTCAGTCCGGTGACACCATCTCCAAAAGCCATCATCGATGGTGGTATTATCGCTATCCAAGCACTGTCTAAAGAAAACCAGAGCAAAAAAACAATGAGACCCCACATAAAGCAAAATTTAACGTCATTCATGTTTTCTTCTGTCTGTACCCAATACAGTAGCTTGTTTCTATGATAAGGTATATATGTAAATAGGGCTAAAATGAAACCAGTCATCAGAGGAAAAAACGGAGAATCGAATACAAAAGGGACAAAAAGCGTGGAGATTCCTCCTGCGAAAATATGAACGAATTTTCTGTTGTAATATAAAGCTACTTTTTTTTCACTTCCTTTATTTCTCATAACATCATAAACATATCGAGTGGATAATGTGATCCCAATAGAATACCCAACCAATAATATGACCCAGACAAACTGAATAAGTCCTGCTGTAAAATCCATAATATAGTATCTTAATTTTCTTATTTATCTTTTTCTTAATTTTAAAATCGTTGATAAACGATATTTCATCGAATAAAATAATATATTGATAATTTAGACCTTCTATTGGTGTCATTGTCCCTTTACAACAAAAAATTATATAAACCAATTTTCGTTCCCAAAGATAGGTAATATTATGTTTGGGCTAAATTTCGTAACGTTAGCGGCGTTAGGGGCGATAGTTGCGGCAATAATTGGACTTTTTCTAGCAGGTTACTTCGCTAAGTTCATATCCCGGCAAGAACGAGGAACACAAAAGATGAAAAAATTATCAGGCGAAGTTCAGAAGGGAGCTAAAACTTATCTACATACAGAATACAAATATATTGCGATTTTTGTGGTCGTAGTAGCGATATTACTAGCTGTTAAAGATGTTATAGAAGGCGTAACAGCGATCACTTGGTTCCCATTTTTGATAGGAGCTATACTTTCAGCAACTGCGGGTTATCTTGGTATGATAACGGCGACGAATGCTAGTTCACCGACCACTCAAGGAGCCAGGAGCAGTCTCAACGAAGCACTAAAAATCGCCTTCCGAGGTGGGTCGGTCATGGGACTTTCAGTTGTGAGTTTAGGTATAATCGGATTAAGTGTTAGCCTACTCATCATTAGAGAATTTGAAGGGCTCGGTGATGCAATAACCTATGTAGCAGGCTTCGGATTTGGAGCTAGTGCTATCGCGTTATTTGCCCGTGTTGGCGGTGGAATCTATACTAAAGCTGCCGATGTTGGAGCTGATCTAGCAGGTAAAGTTGAGGCAGAGATACCTGAAGATGACCCTCGAAATCCAGGTGTTATAGCTGATAATGTAGGAGATAATGTAGGGGACGTAGCAGGCATGGGTGCAGACTTGTTTGAATCTTACACCAATACTATCATAGCTGCTTTAACATTGGGATGGATGGCTTTCAGAGAGAATGCTCTCTTAAGTCACAGTCCAATCCAAGATGCAGTGATTAATGATGGCCTAGGAATGGAAATATTTGGCATCCCCTTTCTGATAGCCGGGGCTGGAATAATTGCTTCTATGGTGGCTATTTTCTTCATAAAGGCAGAGGGAGATGCAACCCAAGAAACTCTTCTGAAAGCCCTCAGAAAAGGTACTTGGGGAGCAGCTATATTGATAACTATATTCTCCTTTTTAGTGATGTATTTCGTCCTTCCTACTGCTGATTACGAATATTTAGCTTATCGAGTTTTCGGTGCTGTAATCACAGGTCTCGTAGCTGGCGTTTTGATAGGATATTTCACGGAATATTATACTTCAGAAAGGTATAAGCCAACAAGAAAAATGGCTGAATCTACTGAAACTGGGCCTGCAACTTTCATAATTCAAGGTATTGCAACAGGTATGGAGAGTACTGCTCTCCCGGTTGTGATCGTTTCTTTAGCAGTGTTGATATCTTATATATTATCCGGACTTTACGGAGTGGCTATTGCCGCTATAGGCATGCTTTCTACTTTAGGCATAACATTGGCATCGGATGCTTATGGGCCTATAGCAGATAATGCTGGCGGCTTAGCAGAGATGAGCGGATTGGATCCAGAAGTTCGCGAGAGAACTGATGCTTTGGATGCTTTAGGGAATACGAATGCGGCAACTGGAAAAGGATTCGCAATAGGCTCGGCAGCACTCACTGCGTTAACTCTAACCGCAGCTTATGCAACTGAGATAGGATTTGCTGCAGAAGAATTCAGTATAATGGAACCAACGACTTTGGCTGGAGTGTTCATAGGTGCCATGATTCCTTTCTTGTTCTGTGCTATAACTATGAAAGCTGTTGGAAGGTCTGCTTTTATGATTGTTAAGGAAGCTAGGAGGCAGTTTGAAGAAGTTACAGGTTTACTAGATGGTGAAGCAGAACCAGACTATCAAAAACCCATAAATCTCAGTACTTCCGCTGCTCTAAAAGAGATGGTCGTTCCTGGACTTATGGCCATAGCTGTTCCATTATTGGTTGGATTTATTTTAGGACCTACAGCTCTTGTCGGCTTTTTGATGGCTGCTGTTGGTACAGGTTTTGTTCTAGCGATAATGATGGCAAATTCTGGCGGTGCTTGGGATAATGCAAAGAAATATATAGAACAAGGCCACCATGGTGGTAAGGGCTCGGATGCTCATAAAGCCGGTGTTATAGGAGATACCGTTGGTGATCCCTTTAAGGATACATCTGGTCCTTCATTAAACATCCTGATAAAGCTCATGTCTATAGTCGCTTTGGTTTTTGCAACAGCCATCGCTGACTACGGACTCCAACTCATTTAAAGGAAAAGATAGGTGGACAAGTCATGTACAAAATGGAAAAGAAAAAGGATACTATAAGAATTCCTCCTGACAGACTAGACGAAGACCTCGAACTTGCATCTGTAGAAATAGCAAAAGAAGAACTAGAAGGAGTGATCGAAGACGAGAACAAATTGGTTATCCTCGCTACCAACATAAAACTCTCAGGCGAGGGTAAAGTTGTTCATGGTGATGGTGGAGTGTATCAAGAAGTAGAGTACGATGCACTTTACTTCGAACTAGAAGAAAATGAGCTCATATTAGGTTATCTTTGTGAGGTACTCCAGTTTGGAGGTTTTGTGAGGTTTGGACCTCTAGACGGGTTGCTCCATATAAGCCAAATAATGAATGACAAAGTAGAGGTCGATCAGGGAAATCAACGCTTGGTTGGAAAGGAAACCGATAAGAGTTTGGGTATAGATGATGAGATAAGGGCAAGGATAGTCACAGTTAGTGTTAACGATAGAAATCCAAGAGAAAGCAAGATAGGTATGACCATGAGGCAGAAAGGTCTTGGAAAACTCGAATGGCTGGAAGAAAATGATGAAGAGGAGGAATGATCATGGCGCAAAAAAAAGCCTGTAAAGAGTGCAACCATCTGACAGAGGATAATGAATGCCCGTTATGTGGTGGTGAAGTTTCCAACGAGTGGCAGGGATACCTGATAATAGTTGATCATGAAAACTCCTTGTTAGCAAAAAAAATGGGGATCAAGGCCAATGGAAAATTCGCATTAAAAGTCCGAGGATAAAACAAATGATTTCTGATGACTTCGAGATACCTGAAAAAGACTTGATGCTAAAAGAGGAACATAGAGGAGATTTGAGACAGACACTTGGTTCTGTAGTCGAAGGAGACCTTCCTAAAGAATATCGAGACAGGGTTCCGATAATCTGTGTCGGTGATGTGGTTACAGACACCCTCCTAAATCAAGAAATACACCCACATCTTTCAATAGTTGATGGGAAAACACGGAGGGGGTCTTTTGAAAAGAGGAAATGGGAAGATAAAGCATGTGTCGAAATCGACAATCCTCAATCCTACATTACCCAGGAGGCCTGGCAAGTCATAAAAAAGGCTATAGAGAGTGATGAAAAAGTCACGATATACGTTAATGGGGAAGAAGATATGCTTTCCCTACCATGTAATATTCTCTGTCCACCCGATGGCATAGTATTATATGGATTACCAGGTAAAGGTATGGTTATCAATGAAGTTTCAAAAGAGTTGAAGGAAAAAACGTGGAAAATAATTAATAAGATGATAGAAGTTGAAGGTGGTAGATAAGATGACTGAGGTAGAAATAGAGCACGAAGAAAAAAATGATCTCTTGAACAGACGAGAGATGACTGTAAGGGTAAATCATGATGGCGAAGCTACCCCCACTAGAGGAACGATGACTGATGAGATCGCCAAATTAGCTAATGTTTCTAAACAAAATATCATAGTGGCAAAAATAGAAACTGAGTTTGGCAAGGAAGAATCGGTAGTACAAGCTAGGATATATGATGACGCTGAATCTTTAGATAAGTATGAAAGAGAATATTTTAAAGAAAGAGGTTAAGAGAGGTGAGAGATTTGGATAAAGCAGAGATTTTTGAAGCTGAGAATGATGAAATAAACAGAAAACGTAGGAATTGCCCTAAATGTGGAGAAGGTGTATTCCTAGCAGAACATGATAACAGAACTTCTTGTGGAAAATGTGGCTACACTGAATTCAAAAAGTAAAACTTCATAAGCTCATTCGAAGAAAATATTGATTCTCCATAGGTTAGTTTAAATAAGATATTTATTTTACTACAACTATTGGGCTCGTGGTGTAGCTATCTTGATCCATTATGGGTTAGGACTACAAAGGATATCACTGAGGCTTCCGGAGCCTCGAATCCGGGTTCGAATATCGCTCTGACCATCAGATCGATCGAAAATCCCGGCGAGTCCGTTCGCTTTTGCTCACTCCCCCACCTTGATCCTCACTATCGTTGCGGATCCCGGCGAGTCCGTTCGCTTTTGCTCACTCCCCCACCTTGATCCTCACTATCG
>CAZRSB010000008.1:44043-58280 GCA_964602715.1 uncultured Thermoplasmata archaeon
TTGCGGATCCCGGCGAGTCCGTTCGCTTTTGCTCAAAACTTGTTTTAGCGACCAGTTGGAAATCTTTGATTTCCGACCAGTCCGCTAATTTCATAATAAGGATTCCTTTGATTGATGAACTGATTTCTTATTTTGAAACATTCTTGAGGACTCCATTGCATCATCTACAGCTTTACGAAGAATCAAATTCCTTAAATCAAACGAAACCACCGGATTCATGAAGATGTTTTGGGAATCAAATTCCCAATATCGAATGGATGCTCCGCATTCATGAAGATGTAAAGAAAACTAAATAATCAAAGAAAAGTCGTGTCCTTGACTATAATTTTTAATACTTTAAAATCAATTCAAAAATATGAAAAATAAGAGAAGAGTGATCCTTGGAGTTTTAGCAGGAGCACTTCTTGGTATTCTCTGCATTATAGGCGTTGGTTGGAGGATAGGATTCGAAGGAAACTGGATGTTCTTATTTTCGATGTGGTACAATAGAGTCGTGATGGGTCTTCTGATAGGTCTCGCCTATTACGTTGAACTCATAAAATCTGATAAAAACTATATCCTCCGAGGATTAGTCCTAGGTCTTGTGGTCACCTCTGCAATCACTTTTACCAGCGAATTTAGAGATTGGCCCAGCTTTTTAGCGGGGATTGCATATGGGCCTATAATAGATCTAGTGGCCACAAAGTATAGTGCTTAGAGAAAAGAGAATACTTTAAATCATACGAAGAACGTCTAGTACTTTATGGGTGTGAGAAGAGTTTTAATGCTGATCTTTACAATAATGATGATAACAGGGGTCTCTATTGCTGTAGCTCACGTTCCAAGAACTGCTGAAGAAAACGAAAGTTTAGAAACTGCTATGGTAATAGAAGATCCTATAAAATCCTGGGCGATATATTCTGAGCTTCTATGTGGTGAAGTTGCGAACTACTTTGAGATGGAAATGGAAGAGGGAGAAAGGCTCTATCTTAATCTATTGACATCTGAAAACAAAAATTTCGTACCTAGTCTAGCGGTCATGGGCCCAGGAATAGATGTAAATGAGTCAACTCCAGATTTTGTTGAACGGCCACCATATTTAGGAGTAAAAGTCATCGAAGGAGTAATAGGTGAAAAAGAGTATGAACCCTTTACACCTGGAAGCTACTATCATCCAGCGCGATTCGATGAGAAAGTAGATGAATCTGGAACGTATTATGTCGTGGTTTACAACGAAGAAGAAACAGGAGGTAATTACGGTCTCGCAGTTGGTTATCAAGAAACTTGGAGTCCGATAGAATGGATCAAACTTCCTTTAGATGTGGTCAACATCCGTATATGGGAAGGACAGTCAATTTGGCATATCTTTACTCCTATGATAACTGTATTGACTGTGGGTTTTTCTTGGACATGCTGGAAATATTACAATAATGGATGGCCAAAAAACACAAGAGAGTGGTGTCTTATAACTTCTAGTCTTCTTTACATCGGCAGTGGAGCAATGATGGTGATGCAGATGATTATCGCCTCGAATAAATCAAGTCCTGGCTTAGCTGTGATAGTCACGATCATATTTGCCTCATTACCCCTCATACTTGGTTACAAACTCTGGCAAAAATCGTTAGATTTTAAAAGGCCTGAAAAATGGGATAGAGTCAAAGTGATAGTTTATGGTCTCTTAGGTTTTTTAGTTTGGGCTGGCCTAGTAATAGGCCCTATCATCGCTTTGAGCTCAGCTCTTCTGCCTTCAAGAGAAGCTTAAAACGAAATCCTTTCATTCGTTAGGTTTAAATCTTCTTTTGTTCTCATAAGGACGAACAAATCGCTGATAATCCTCTTTTGGAACATCTTTTAAATGCTTTTTATTAACAACTATAGTTTCAAATTTTTTACATCCACAGAACATTCTTCTCAAGTTTGATTTCTTATCTATCAACCAAAGCTTTCCCTCTTTCTCCTATAACGGTAAAAACCCTAGTCCAATGGATCAAGTTCGCCTTCGTTTATCTGTTCACTTTTTGTATAGAATAATAGGCAGATCTTATATAAATTTGATTTTCATGATCGGTTAGAAATCATCAGATCCTCTAAATTATCAAGCAGTTTTCGCTCTGATATTGCCGGTAAATATCCAATATGTTCAGATTCTTCTGAATAGGTATCGTAGATGAGACCCTCTCTTGCCAATTTTTTGTTGACCAAACCAAAGATATAGTGCCATGCCTGTATAAAGAACTCATCAAATGGAACTCCATTTTTCATAGGCCTAGTCACTTCAAAATCAGATTTCAAATAGTCCCAATTTTGATCAAGCCAATCCTTTAGTATAGGAACAAGAGGTTCTATGCATTTGGCTATCATATCCATATCTTCTTCTGTAAAGTAAGGTATGGAGATATAGTAAGTCCCGTCCTCTTTTTCAATGTAATCCATCTTTTCCAACATGATGACTTTTTTTTCTGATGAAGGGTTCCTCTTTAACTCTTCTAATTCATCAGTATCGATACCTTCTTTACCTATCAATTCGATTATTTTGGCCAGTTCTAAAGCTAATTCTCTCCTTTTTTCAAATAGCAGAGACCTATACTCTTTTCCTCCAGGAAAATCAAAATCATAAAACTGATGCAGGATGTCGGGAAGTGTATTTCTTTTTGTGGTCGAATTATGATCTCCAAAAGTATGGAAAATATGATCCATATCAGGAACCATATGTCCTCCCCAATATATCTCTTTCAACATTCCTTCATTTTGTTTTTCACCCCATAGGATATATTCGTTTCCTCCGGGTTGGGGTTTTAAATTGTTAGCTATCTCCCACTCTCTGAAAAAGGTCAGCGAGCCCCAATCTAAAAAGTAGCATCCTATTATAAAGAACGCAAGTTTTTCTTTACTCACTCTATCGTTTTCATATTTGGAAAGTATCGTTTTGATTTTTTCTTCTTTAGACATTATTTTCTTTACTAACTCTTCAGCGTAATTTTCGCATATCTTGAACATCAGTTCGTTATCTCCTTCATCTAGAAAAGTAAAATTAACGTATATCTTACCATCTTCCACCTTAAGAGTGTTTAGATTCAGCAACTTTTTTAGCTCTCCTTCAATATAAGAATATTTTGAAAAAAATTCCTTCTTATACATCGGATTTCGATTCAATTTTGCTATTATGTGTTTGACTCTATCTTTGTTAAGGGTGACTAAAGGATTGTTTTCTTTAGAGGTGTTATGCCAATCTAGGTCCCCGCATATGCCAAATTGTGTTTCTGTCATGATAAATAAGGTGTAGGCGCGTATATACGTATTATGGAACTCAAATTTTTTGATTTTCTCTTATTTATTCAAACCAACTATACCATCAGGATGTACTCCTACATCTATCCTTCTCTTTTTTACTTCAAAAATTCTTTCATCGCAGCCCACCTATCGTTGATATGAGTAAGAGATCTATTTCAAATCATCCTCTAGATTTTTCGATTTAAATACATTCTAACAAAAATGATATTAACTTTGATCTATTATTAACTTTAAAGGTGGTTTGATGGATTTAGCTATTAAAGATACTACGCTGCTCACCATGAAAAATGACACTCCAACTATAATAGAAAATGGGGCCATAGGTGTAAGTTTTGACAAGATAGACTTCGTTGGAAAGACACGGGACTTAGAGGAGGCTAATTATAGTAAAGTCCTTAAAAGGCCGAATCACGTAACCATGCCAGGACTAATAGATTCTCATATTCATTCAGGATTAACAATACTTAGAGGAACGGCTCAAGATGTTCCTGAAAAAGAATGGATGGACAAGGCTCTAGGACCTATCACAAAACACATGGATAATGAAGATAAACTCGCTGGTTCTAAACTTGGAGTTCTTGAGGGATTACGCTCTGGAACCACCACATTTTCTGAATTCACATCTGATCTTGAAGAGATTATTGAAAAAGTATATCGACCATATGGTGCAAGAGTAGTAGGTGCTGAAACCATCAACGAAGTAGTAGATAGTAAAGGTGATGTGTACACTCTAGAGAGAGCCGAAGAGAAACTTAAGAAGACTGAAGAACTGTTCAAACGATATTCACAGAGTGATATGATTGAATTAATGTATGGTCCTCAGGCTCTTGATATGGTTACAATAGATACATTAAAGATCATATATGAGAGAGCCTTAGAGAAAAATAGACCTGTGCATATGCATGTGGCCCAAGGAGGTAGGGAAAAAGAACAGATAAAAAAGAGGTTTGGAACCACAACGGTCGAAAAACTAGATGAAGAAAATATGTTAGGGAAAAATCTCTTGGCGGCACATTGCCACGCTACTACAAAGGAAGAAAAGAACAAGATGGTTGAAAATGATGTGAAAATGGTCGGGTGTCCAAGTTCCATAGTAATGATAGATGGCATAGTACCCCCCATAAAAGAATATCTTGAAATTGGAGGTATCGTTGGTATCGGTTCTGATCAAGCTCCAGGAAACGGTGCTCATAATTTATTCAGGGAGATGAGAACCATCAATATACTTACTAAATGTAAAGAGAGCGATCCAGCATCTTTAAAACCTTGGGAAACATTACTTCTAGCAACGAAGATGGGAGCTAGGGCAATAGGTTTAGAAGAGAGTATTGGTAGTCTCGAAGAAGGAAAAAAAGCGGATATTATCACCGTTGATATGGGGAATTTAAATTTGACTCCAACCATACATGATCCCTTTCATAACATAATACCCAATTTGGTGTATTCTTCTACAGGATTTGAGGTGAACGACGTAATAATCAACGGTAAAAAAATAATAATAAACGGTAGTTTCATCGAGATTGACGAAAATAAAATTAAGGACAAACTAGATAAGAGAGCAAAAGATCTTCTTAAAAGATCAGAAGATGACTGGATCTCTGCTGATTCGAGTATGGTAAAATATCAGAGAGATGGACACATTTAAGATTTGAAGCATAATTTTAACACAATTTTAATATAACATAGAAGCGTTATATGAGGTGAGGTAGAAACTATGGTGAAAATCAAAAGAAAAGGATCAGTCAAATTTATAACTAAAGAATATTCGGGACCGATAGACAAATTGCCCTTCAAAGATTACTTTGAAGATCTAAAAAAGAGAGCTAAAAAGAAAAGAGCTAAACCCTATGGGAAACCAGTAGCTTTTTATTATCATGATTTTAGTAAATCTTTAGAAAGTCATTTCAGAGTTGATATAGGAAAGCCGGTTAGGGAACTAGTGAAAGCAGACAAAGGGTATAAGTTTAAGTTTTTACCCACTATGAAAAGAGCGGTGAAAAAGTTCCATGGTACGCTTGATGATTATGAGGAAGCATATAAGGAGATGTATGAATACATTGAAGAAGAAGGTCTAGAACAATATGGGGAGAGGATGGAAAAATTTATCAAGATCCCTAAAGAAGTTGATGGGGATCTGAAGATAAAAAGTGAATTGCAGATTCCAGTAGAAAAACCTGCTAAAAGCTGACTCACTTGGATTCTATAATATGATCCTCAAACATCGATTCAAACCCTTTTTCATCAAACATGATCTCCCTATCTTCTCTTTTTAATTGTTTACAGGGTGGTCTTTCATCGTATTTTCCTAATTTTTTATTGAGCCTTTCTCCGAAGGTTTCTGTATCTTCGTCCTTGTAAAATACACCTATTGGAATCCTTTCTTTAATATTTGATTCTTTAACAGCTTCTATCATATCATCTTTGACTTTCGAGTTCTTATCTCCTACTTTTTCTATCCTTTTTTTGAAGTAATCCGAGGTGTGAATGTCATTATAGGTGACACAGGGCTGCATAATGTCTAAAAAAGCCGCCCCATCATGTTTGATTCCCTTTTTTATCATCTCTTTAAGATGATCCGAATCCATGGCAAAACTTCTAGCTACCTGGGTAAATCCTGATATCAATGCTAAAGGAATGGGTTCCACTGCTCCATGTATGTTGGATGAAGTGAGAGCTTTGGTTTGAGTATCTTTGGATAAAGTAGGAGATGCCTGTCCTTTGGTCAAACCATAGACACGATTATTATGTAAGATGACCAAAACATCGAGGTTCCTTCTTCCCAAGGCTACAAAATGTCCAGCTCCTATGCCGAATAGATCTCCATCCCCACCATTGATTATCACGTTCAAATCAGGATTGGCAAGTTTAATTCCGGTGGCAAAAGGTATCGCTCTGCCGTGTAGGGTATGAACCCCGCTAACGTCGACAAAATGGGGCATCTTTCCAGAACATCCGATCCCTGAAACTAAAACTGTGTTCTCTGGCTCAAGTTCAAGTTCGGAGAACGCCCTATAGATGCTTGAGACTATTCCAAAATTCCCACATCCCGGGCACCAATCGATCCAGTTTTCAGTTCCGTATTCACGACCCATGTTTCAGCACCTCCCTTTGACTTTCACCAGAGAGTATTCTATTGATGCTATCTTTTACTTCATCTTGGAACATGGGTCTTCCTGTAAACTTTACAACTTCATTTTCAATTTTTATACCTGTATTCAACTTTATTAAGTCAGATATTCTAACTGAATAACTATGTTCAACTGCTATAACTTTTTGTGATCCTTTCAATGTTCGTTCAACAAGTTCTTTAGGAAATGGAGAAAACATCTTCAAATGAAGATATGCGGTATTGTCCAATTCCTCCATGATATCAAGAATAACGTTCTTGACTGATCCCCATCCAACTATTATATTATCTGCATTTTCAGATCCAAAATAAATAGCTTTATCTTCATTTTTGATTTTATCATCTGCTATTTCCAACTTTTCCATTCTTTTTCTTTGCATGTTTACTCTTATCTCAGGATCTTCGGTGACATGCCCTTTTTTACTGTGCTCACTACCCGTATACCACATTACTTCTTCTCCTAAAAATGCTCTTTCTGATATTGCCCCCTCAGAAAATCTATTGTATTCCTCACCATTGCCATCGAATAAATTACCTCTTTCGATCTGTAGTTTTTCAAGATCGGGAAGGGGGATGGTTTTGACCATGTTGGCTAAATATTTATCTAATAGATGAATTACTGGAGTCTGATATTTCTCGGCCAGATTGAAAACTTTAATTGCGTCTTCAAATGCTTCTTCGTGATCACCAGAAGTCAAAATTATTCTTGGAAAACATCCATGTGAAGAATAAAGTGCATTCATGAGATCTTCTTGGCTACCTCTTGTTGGCATTCCCGTGCTGGGGCCCCCTCTCTGGTAATAAGTTATGACTATAGGAACTTCATTTATACCTGCCCAGCCTAATCCTTCGACCATTAAGGCAAATCCCGGTCCACTAGTAGATGTTGCACTTCTAGCACCGGTCAAAGCAGCTCCAATACATGAGGTGATAGCTGCTATTTCATCCTCTGTTTGGAGTACGAGAACGCCATCTTTTTTGTCAGAAGAGTTTTTATCGATGAAAAAGCTTTCATCCGCAGCGGGAGTTATTGGATAATAACTTTGAAAGCTCAAACCACCCGCCATTTTACCCATCGCTGTTATTTCATTACCATTGACTATCATTAGCTTATCTTGTTCGATTTCTGGTGAACTCAATGATAAAGAGTAACTGTAATCGTCTTCTACCATATCAGACACATAATTAGAAAGAAAAATATTTTGTTCAGCGATTTTAGTTTTTTCTTCAAATTTATTTTTTATCCCTTTTTTTACTGCCTTTTTGTCTAGATCGGTAATACCAGCTATTGAGCCAATGAGTATTGAGCTGATATATCTAGAAGCTTGAGAACTAGACATCTCATATTCTTTTTGGAGGCTTTCAAGTATTGAAGGGAAATCGAGATCAATTATTTTTAAATCCCTAGTCTCCTCTAGATATTTTACTAATGATTTTAAATCTCCTTCGATTCCTAGTCTGTTGAATTTTTTTGCTAATCTTTCTTTCAGAGGGTCTTCCATACTTTTTATTTTCGTTAGTTTTTTTTCTTTATTTGAACGATCGTAGATGATGAAACCATCTTCTTTTACATCTTGGAAATGGGTAAAAAACGTTTCAGTGTCCATGCACCCTAAAAGCTCCACTTTAGATGATAAAGAACGAGATTCCCTCGTAGAAGACACTCGAGCATGTACATAACTGTGTCTACCCTTTATATTTGAATAATACTCCCTATCCATTATGACTCCAAATCCTGAGGTGGCAAACGCCTTAGTGAGTATTTGTGCCGTAGTTTCAAGACCAGCACCTTGAGCACCACCGATGATAAAATTTAGATTTTTAATCATATTTATCATCTCAACCAGCAGTTGGGGAATCTTCTGAAGCTACATCATCTGAAAGTTCATCTAGTCTTAGTTTTCCTTTTTTATGGTTCTCAATTTCTTCAATGGAAAAGATAGGTTCACCACAACTGATGCAATATATCCATCCTCTATCCTCTAAGATCTCTTTTATTTTTTTGATATCAATATCTTTTTGCCCTTTACATTTTTCTTTTTTTGTGATCAATCTATCTTCGTCTAAACACAGCCCGATAAAATCATAAGAATCATGTTTAACAAAATAGTCACAGTCTTCACAACCTTTTTCTCCCAATCTAGGCACCTCTCATGATTATTATGGTGTCAAGCTATTTAAAGATTAACAGACTGCTATCGGAATATTTTAATATCTTGTTTCTAATCATAATGAAAATGGGTGCAATCGAATGGAAGAGAAGATATTTGATCACGAAGTTGTTATTATTGGTGGTGGATTATCTGGACTCAGGGCAGCTTTTGAAATATCAAAAAAAGGCAAAGATGCTGCAGTTGTATCTAAGGTATATCCTCTAAGATCACATAGTGTAGCGGCTCAGGGCGGTATCAATGCTTCTCTTGGAAATCATCCTGAGGCCAAAAACGATGATTGGAAGGACCACGCTTTTGATACTATCAAAGGATCAGATTATCTAGCTGATCAAGACGCAGTTAAAAAGATGTGTAAACATGCCCCGGATGTGGTTTTAGAGTTAGAACATATGGGCACCGTATTCTCAAGGTCTGAGGAAGGAAAGATAGCTCAACGTCCCTTTGGAGGAGCTGGTGTTCCAAGGACTTGTTACGCAGCTGATAGAACGGGCCACAATTTACTCAATACATTGTATGAACAAGCAGTTTCAGAAAATATATCATTCTATGATGAGTTCTTTGTTACGTCTCTTGTTGTGGAAAACTATGAGGTTAAAGGATGTATTGCATGGGATATAGAGCATGGAAATGTAATCGGTTTTTCATCAAATGTAGTTATCTTGGCAACAGGTGGCTATGGACGTATTTACAGTAGATCTACTAACGCATTGATTAACACGGGTGACGGTGCACACCTAGCCTATGAAGCAGGAGTACCTTTAGAAGATATGGAATTCATACAATTCCATCCAACAACGCTTTACGATTCGAACATCCTCATTACAGAAGGAGCCCGTGGAGAAGGAGGTTACCTGATCAATACTGAAGGAGAACGTTTCATGAAAAATTATGCTCCAGATGTTATGGAATTAGCTCCCCGCGATATTGTAGCTAGAGCGATCATCACAGAAGCACAAGAGGGGAGGGCTTTTGAAGATGAGTACGTTCATTTAGACTTGACCCATCTAGGTAAAGAAAGAATAGAGGAGAGATTGCCAGGTATAAGACAGATCGCTATAGATTTTGCAGGTATAGATCCTGCTGATGAACCGATACCAGTTCAGCCAGGTCAACATTATTCGATGGGCGGGATAGAAGTGGATAAAGATGGGAAAACCCAAGTGGATGGGCTTTACGCAGTAGGTGAATGTGCTTGTGTAAGTGTCCATGGAGCAAATCGATTAGGTGGAAATTCTCTTCTCGAAACAGTAGTTTTTGGTAAAATGACTGGCGAAAAAGTATGTAAAAGATTAGAAAATGATGAGAATGATGAAAATAAAAAGGATATCATCAGAGAAAAGATAGAAAAAGATGAAAATTTGGTAGAAAATTTGCTTAGCGATGAAGGCGAGATACTTTACAGTGATTTGCTAGAAAAATTAAGAAAAATCATGTTTGAACACTTTGGAGTTTATAGAGAAGAAAAATCAATGAAAAAAGGTATTGAAAAAATCATGAAGATTAAGAAAAAATATGATTCAGTTTACATTCAAAATACCAATAAAGAATTTAATACTGCTCTTATCAGGACACTTGAACTCAAATCGATGATAAATGTTGCTGAAATAGTGGCTCGGACCTCCTTGAATAGAAAGGAAAGTAGAGGATCTCATTACAGAAAAGATTACCCTGAGAGAGATGATGATCAATATTTATGTCATAGTTTAGTAAAGAAAACTGAAGATGGACCTCAACTAAGCTATAAAGATGTTGAACTTGGCCTTTTTGATGTGGAGGAGCGTGCATATTGATGAAACTTAAAGTATTCAGGTACGATGGAGAAAGTAGTTGGTATGATAATTATGAGATAAAAATACAAAAAGGTCAAACAGTTTTAGATGCTTTATTCCATATCCAAGAAAATATAGATGATTCTCTTTCCTTTCGTTATTCATGTAGAGGAGCTGTTTGTGGCTCCTGTGCTATGTTGATCGACAAAATTCCTAGATTAGCATGTAGGACTCAAATCAGAGAATTGAAAAAGAGCGAAGATAAGATAGAACTGGAAAAATTTGAGTCTCTGAAAACCGAGGCAATATTATCGAAAGACCACGTATTGATTGAGCCCCTACCTCATTTAGAAGTAAAAAATGACCTCATCGTAGATATGGAAAAATTTTTTAGAAATTACCGAGAGATCCAACCTTATATTTCTTTTCAAAAAGCCCCGACTAAAGAATATCATATGGATACTAAAGAAGTAGAAGAGTTAGAGGATTATACTAATTGTATATTATGTGCAGCATGTTTTGGTGCGTGTCCAGTGAATGGAAAAAATGAAAATTATTTAGGACCAGCGGCATTGGCGAAACTTTATCGCTTTTATCTAGATTCAAGAGATGAAATTGAGAGATTAAAGCTTGCAGATCATGAAGATGGCTGGTGGGCTTGTGAGTTTTACACCAATTGTGAGAAAGTATGTCCTAAAGATGTTCCTCCTAACTTAGCTATTGGAGATGCAAGGAGAAAATTACAAAGGGAAGGGGATAAAGATGAATTGTAGGAAAGAAAGAGACAGTTTGGGAGAAAAGGAAGTACCCCTCGATGCTTATTATGGTGTCCAAACCCAAAGAGCATTAGAAAATTTCCCTGTTAGCGATCAAAAGGCGAGCATATTTTTGATTCGAGCTTATATCAAATTGAAGAAAGCCTGTGCATCGGCGAACATGGAATGCGGGAAACTCGATGAGGATATAGCTTCACACATAATAGAAGCCTGTTATCAAATACTCCAGGGAGGATATGAAGATGAATTTGTTGTAGATGTTTTTCAAGCAGGAGCTGGTACTTCTTTCAATATGAATGTTAACGAAGTAGTAGCTAATTTAGCTTTGGAGATTATGGGTGAAGCAAAGGGAGATTACGAAGAGATTCATCCTAATGATCATGTTAATATGTCTCAGTCTACCAATGATACTTTTCCGACTGCTTCACATATCGGCATAATAAAGGCAACAGATGAACTTTTAGAAGTGATTGAATCCCTTAGTGAAGCTTTTCAAGAAAAAGGCAAAAATTTTTTAGATATTGGAAAAGCCGGAAGAACACATCTCATGGACGCGACTCCGATCACGCTAGGAGATGAATTTTTAGCTTATGCAAATGCTCTAAACAGAGCTAAGATACACCTAAAGGAATGTCAGACGAATTTATTGGAACTGCCTATAGGTGGAACAGCTACAGGAGCTGGCGACAATACCCCTGAGAATTTTAGAAAGAAAGTTCTTATTCACCTATCTGAAATATGTAACAGAGATTTCAAACCCCCTCAGAATTCCTTTGAAGCTGCTCACAGTAGATTCTTGATGAAAAATTATTTTTCTACTCTCTGCGATTTCGCTACAGAATTGAATAGAATAGCGAATGATTTGAGGTTGTTAGCTTCGGGTCCAAAGACAGGTTTGGCTGAAATCAAAATGCCCGAAATTCAACCTGGATCTTCTATCATGCCAGGAAAAGTAAATCCCGTTATGGCGGAGTGTTTGAACATGATCTGTTTTCAAATACTAGGAAGAGAGAGAACAGTTTCTTTAGCAACACAGGCAGGACAATTAGAGATGAATGTGATGGTACCTATAATGAGCTACAATATATTAGACTCAATTCAATTGCTAATCAATTATCTACCGATATTCGAAAGTAAATGTGTTGGTGATCTTGAGGCCAATAAAAGGAGATGTGAAAAGAATTTGAGAAGTACTCCTGCATTGGTCACCTTACTCTCTCCAAAAGTAGGATACAATAAAGCAGCAGAACTGGCAAGAGAATCTGAGAAACGAGACATTTCAATAATTGAAGTGGTCAAAGAGAAGGATATTCTAACCAAGGAAGAGATAGAAGAAGTATTTGATTTTGAAAATATAGTGAGAAATAAATATAGAGATGTCAGTTAGTGTTCTCTGGTAAAGACATCTCACCTTTTCTAAAATCAAATATTGAACCGCCACTGAGGACATGGACTGTGATCCCGCTCACCGAAACGGTTTCTCCAAAAGCGAGTTCCGGTGCATTATTTTTCTTGATATTTTTGCCTTCGACCACGGCAACTGTGTTTCGTCCGATAACTTTAAATTTTTCATTTTGAAAATTCCAAACTGTTGCTGTACCCTCACCTATTCCAATTCCTTGAACTACTGGATTTTCGCTTACTACATGAATTAATCTTGGAAATCTACCCCTTTCTACGAAGTGGGTGTCAATTGCCATATCAGGAATAAACCCTAATCCTTGGGTGAATTTGACCTGTCCATGTACAAATGGTCTTGAGATAGTTTCTCCAGTTATCATAAGGCTTGATAAACAAACGGATCCAGCACTGGTACCACCTATCAAAGCTCCATTCTCGAACTTATCTTTTATTTTATCGACGACTGCTGTTCCTCCAATAATCGCAGTGATTCTTAATTGATGACCTCCAGTGAGAAAATATGCATCACAATCTTCTACTTTTTCTATCATCATCTCACTATTTGCTTCTTGTCTATCTTTGGGATTAATCATTATCGTTTTTGAACTGAGGCTCCCAAACAGTCTTTTATATCCATCAAGAGATGTATCAGGATCTCCGCTAGCTGTAGGTATTATCCCTATAGTCGGAGTTCCTGGTGTTATCTTTTGTGCTTGATTGAAAAATTCTTTGAACAATGGAGTGTCGGGTTGAAGGTCTATATCCCCTCCCATTGTAATTATAGTACCTTTTGACATATCATCATCAACGGTAAACGATTAAATAAAGTTTATTTTCAGTTAGACTTATTTGTTACAAATATATTCTTTTATAGAGAAGAGATGACAAAATATGATCCCAAACATGCGGTATTTTTAGATTCTGATGAGAGGCGAAAGAGATTACCTCCTGAAGAAATCATTGAACTGATAGATTTGGATAGTTCTAGTAAAATCATGGACTTAGGTGCAGGGACTGGATTTCTGACCTTCCCGCTATCCGAAAGAGTGACAGAGGGTAAAGTTTATGCTGTCGATGTGCAGAAGGAAATGTTGAAGATGCTAGAAAAAAAATGTGAAGAAAAATCTTGTAGAAATATAGAGATTGTGCATTCTAATGAAGGCCAAATACCTATTTCGGATAGAGTAGTAGATCATGTTTTTTCGATTAATGTGCTTCACGAGATAAAAGATTTCGAAACTCTAGAAGAGGTTAAGAGGATCATGAAAAAACATGCCGATATTTGTGTGGTTGATTGGGATAAAGACGTAATAACTGAAAGAGGACCTCCTACTCACGAGCGTTTCACGATTCAAAGAGCCATAAATAAGATGAAAAAGTTAGGATTTAATATAAAACAAAAAGGCAAATTTCAGGATCATTTTTGGCTGGTTGGTAATAAAATATGAGTCAAAATAACTTGTTTGTTACTGGGCCTCCAAGATCTGGAAAAAGCACTCTTGTCTCAGAAGTTGTGAAGGAGATGTCTATTGAAGCTGAGGGTATAAGCACCCCTGATATTAGAAAAAACGGTAAAAGAGTCGGTTTTAAATTGAAGGATATTAAAACTGGAGAGGAAGGTGTTTTGGCACATGTCGATCAAAAAGAAGGTCCTAGAGTGAGTAGGTGTGACATCCTCCCACACAGCAGAGCCGTGGGGCTTCCCGATTGGAAATCTAAG
>CAZRSB010000009.1:0-5294 GCA_964602715.1 uncultured Thermoplasmata archaeon
TAAATATATTTTGGTTATCTCAAGCTACGACAGAAGGGGAAAAATGCCGGCTATCATTACTATATTGAAACAAAATTCTTCAGAGAGTATCCAAATGCATATTAAACCAAATGAGTTGATAAAGAACATTCTCGAAAGGTGCACGTCATACTGGTGTATTGAAGAAAAAGGAGATCATGTTTTGATGCATGGTAACACTATATTGGATAATGACAAACTAGTTATAGATTCTGAATTACAGGAAGGCGATGTAGTTAGATTATGTCAAAAGGACAAAGAAAAGGAGCAAGATGAATCCGTTCCTGTAGATTATAGAAAAGAAAAAGATCCTGTCGAAGTGGCAAAAAGATGGCTCGCAAATAATATAGGGCTAGAAGACAAAGACATAACTCTCATTAACAGAGTCGACTCAGATGATGGTGTCGAACTACTTTTCAAAAATAATAACCTTGAAGAACATTATACATTGAGAGTGAGTCATAACAGGGTGAAAAAATACGTTCCAGCTCTAACTGATCGTTTTGTGAGAACTGATAACTGAGAGGTCATAAACATGAGATTTTACGTAAGGGATGTTGAAAGAGAAAAAACATTTGAGATAGAAGGCAAAAAAGAGGTCATGGTTGAGGAGATTATAGACCAACTTGATGAAAATTACCATCCAAAAATAAGTGATCTAAAATTATATAGTAAAGGTGACGAATTAGACGCTAGGTCGAAGTTGATGGACAATGATGTAAAAGAAAATGACATCCTGATTCTAAGTAAAAATAAGCTAAAATTCGCTGAAAAAGCTGATACCGATATAGTAGAACTTGCCAAAGATTGGTTGAAAGAAAACATAGGGGTTTCTAAAAACCAAATCAAGTTGAAATATTTTGAAAGTGAAGGCAAGGATAAAAAAAATATCATATTTGAAGATGAAAGTTCCCAATATAGATTGACGACTACGTCAGACAGAGTAAAGGACTATAGGTTTTTATCATTGGAGGAAAAAGATGTTGAAAATAACTGATAGAAAAACTGGAACGACGAGGACTTTTTTTATAAATGATGCCCACCACCACATCGGTGAAGACGTAGATGGAAATGAAAACGTCCCCGTAGGTAATAACGGCAGTTACAGATTTTCAGAACAATTAGGAAAAGAGGTTATCGAAAGATTGAGAAAATCTGATTCAAGGTACAGGCTGCAAGAAAAAGATGCGGAATATCTTGAAGAAAGGTATGAATCAGATAAAGAAGGTCTTATTGATCAATTCGTTGTTTTTCCAATGAAAGACAAATTTCGAAATGAGGGAGATATGACATATTCTAGATCAAACAAAAATATAAGTCAATGGATCAATACTGAAGGTCACGACGAAAAATTATTAGGATTTGGAAGAGTAGATCCTTCAAAAAGAGAAGAGGCAAGGGAGATGGTAAAACGATTCCCTTCTGAGTTTGGTCTGATGGGGCTAAAAATACATCCTGATTCTGAACATTTTTATCTAGATTCATCCCAAGTTATTCAATTATACATAGATTGCGCAAGGATGAATTTACCCATCATATTTCACACTAGTTATCTCTCAGACGTAGAGAAGATACATGAAAGTGTCAATAAAACTATATCTCTGTTAGTAGAGAATCACATGGAAAGTCTGGTCGGTCAGTTAAATGTGATCGCTGGACATTTCAGTTATATGGACGAAGAAGCTTTTAGATATCTTAGCCACCCATGTATATACGGAGAGATGTCAACTTTAACAGCTACGGACGAATTCATAAGGATGGCAAAAGAAAATATCAACCTTTCTGAATTTACTAATACTACATTAAACGAATTTAAAAAAGGAGTGAGAAGAAGGATAAAGGACGATTTTTGGAATATCTTCTACGTAGGTACTAACTGGTCAAAAAAATTGATGCTGGGAACCGATCATCCTTTCCTTCCAAGAGATAACATAGTGGATCTTTTTGAAACTCTTTTCTGTACAGATCTCTCAGAGGAACTTCATCCTTCGATGATACAGAACATACTTGGAAAAAATCTTATCGACATATTACCCGTTAATGCCCATATATCACCTTCATATGATATGGAGGATAAAGAAGATTCAAGGGATAAAACAAGATATATGAAAAAAATAGATCAACTAGAATATTATATGGCAATGATCAAAACAAATGGTGTGGATGTAGCTCCTCTTCAGAGAAAGATTTCGTCAGCTTCTTCTCTAGCAGAAGAAAAAGATTATCTTGAAGCGTTGACCACTGTAAAAACCGGTCTATCTATAGGAAAAAGAGGTTATACTCTAACTAAGATGTTGAAAGAGAGAGAGTTAGTTGACCTCTTGAAGGAAGAAAAAAATGTAGCAGACTTAGATGAGACCGAATTGAAAGCGCTAAAAGCAGCTAAAAAGGGTCAGTATACAAAAGGTATCAAGATATTGAAAAAAGAAAAGTAAAAGATTTTTCAGTTTGGTAAGATCTTTTTAATCGGATCAGCCGTAAAGATCTATCTCGTCTTCCTCTTCTTCATCTAGTTCATACTTACCTGAGCTGTTATCTTCTTCTGTAATATCATCTGTAGTTTCTTCGCTCTCTTCAGTATCTAAATCCAAATCATCATCGATTTCTAGTTCTAGGTCACTGCTGTCATCGTTTTTTCCACCTTTTTTACTGATCAGAACTGCGATGATAACTACAATTAAAAGAAAACCTAGACCCGCTATCACATAATTCATCGGAAGTGCTGTTTCTTCATCAACCGTTAGATCTACATTCTCTCCTCCAACCACTAGTTCGTGATCACCTGTATCTTCTATGGAGTAAGTTATAGTTATACTTTCAACTGATCCTTCTGATATATCTTCACTATATTCTTCTTTTACTATCTCTTCTCCATTGTGTTCAAGCACTGGAGTATATTCCCCCGACAAATCTCCTGTATTTTCAACTTCTATGCTTATCTCTATATCTTCTCCTTCTACCGGTTCTTCCGGATCTATCTCAAGACTCAGAACACTAAAGGAAGCTTCCTCCAAAATACTCAAAAAGCCTACTTCGATCGTTTCTCCACTCGGCTCATGTGTGATCTCCACTGACTCATCTTCGTACTCTGATGTCAATTCCGTACCCTCTTCAGGGTCAGACTCCAATAAGCCCTCATCGTCTTCCCATATCAACGTCTCGGTTAATGCTGATTCCCACTCAACCTGGATTTTAAGTTCGGAAAGATCGAGGACTTCCCCTTCTATGTATTCAAGTTCAGGCTCTTCTATGACTTCGATTTCAGTAACGTAATCATCTTCTACGGTAAGCTCGTCAGTTGTGGCAGTTATATCTTCGTCACTCTCATGCCATATTTTGATAGGTTCTCCATCGTGATCATCAACAGTCAATAAAGTTTCGTCTTCAAGATCCGTCTCCAATACATCATCATCGTCTTCCCATGTGAGTGTATCAGCCTCTGATACTTCCCACTCTACTTTGACTTCTAAACCTGTAAGATCGAGGACTTCGCCTTCTATGTATTCAAGTTCAGGCTCTTCTGTGACTTCGATTTCAGTAACGTAATCATCTTCTACGGTAAGCTCGTCAGTTGTGGCAGTTATATCTTCGTCACTCTCATGCCATATTTTGATAGGTTCTCCATCGTGATCATCAACAGTCAATAAAGTTTCGTCTTCAAGATCCGTCTCCAATACATCATCATCGTCTTCCCATGTGAGTGTATCAGCCTCTGATACTTCCCACTCTACTTTGACTTCTAAACCTGTAAGATCGATTCCTTCGCCTTCTATGTATTCAAGTTCAGGCTCTTGAGTCACACTCACGCTAGTTACGTAATCTTCGCCTACAGACAGTTCCTCCGTCTCAGCTATCTCACTAGATGGATCGTGAGTTACTGTCACTGTCGTTTCATCATCTTCTAGTCCCAGAACTGTTCCATGTTCAGGATCGGTCGTTATATCATCTTGTTCAGCAAGTTTCTCATAATCTAAAACATCTGATCTATCATCTGTCCAAATTAACTCTATTTCCAATTCGCTTAAATCAAGCTCCTGACCCTCTATATAATCGAGTTTGGGTTGATTTTTTATCTCTATATTTGATACCACTTCTACTGTTACGTCTATCTCTGCTCTGTCATCATCGCTTGCTACTACCGCTTTAAAAGAAAAGTTCTCTGCTTTTTCTTGATCGTAGGCTTCGGGCTCAAAACTCAAAGTTACATTCTCTGACTCACCATCACCAAGAGTTACATATTCACTGGCCAATATTTTATCTTCATTCTCTTCTTCATAAAGCACTATCGATTGTTCCTTCTCCTCCTCACCTTTATTTTCTATTTCTGCAGTTATACTGATTTGCTCACCTGCGTATATCATCTCATCTGATTTGTCTTCATCTATTGTTACTGAAAAATTAGCTTCTTCAATGAAGTTAGCTGTTAGGTCCATATCGTCATATATAGTTATCTCTATCTGGCTCTCTTCTTCTTCGATTTCATCAGTATCACCAGTCCAGCCTTCAAATAATGAATCTTCCCCGGCGGTCGCATTTAGCACAATCACTGTACCATGGTCTAATGTATCACTCCAAGCTTCATTGAACGTCTCATTTTCATCATCTATCTCTACTTCAACTTCTCCTTTTCCTTCTACATCTACACTCAAATCATAAGACTTTATTTCGAATTCCGCTGTTATGTTATAATCATCATGCATCTCTATAGTCGTTTCTGAAGACTCCTTATCTTCTATAGTTCTGTTATCACCTGTCCATCCAACGAAGGTATGGTTCTCATCTGCCACCGCTTCAAGGTTGACTACCGTTCCTTTTTCGTAATCGAAAGTACCTTCATCTGGTTCTGAAACTGAACCACCTTCAGTCGAATTTATATTCAATTCATAGCCTTTCCGGCCTTCCCAACTTAGGAATGGGTAAGTTTCTTCATCGACTATGTTCCATGTTGCACTTTCATTTACATCGCTCCAAAGTACATCGTCAATGTCCCAAGGATCTTCTAATCCCTCTGTTTCTTCATCGTTGTACGTCTCTATAGACTGCATATCATCTGTTATCTTACCAGTTCCTCCATCACTCTCATCTTGATTTGTAGTCTGTTTGTCCCAGAAGGAGTTTTCCACACTACTTCCCACAACAGATGCTCCTACCAATCCACCTACATTCTCATTTCCATCTACCTTACCACTAGCGTATGAATCTGAAATGCTTCCATCGTTTTCTCCTACCAATCCACCTACATTCTCATTTCCATCTACCTTACCACTAGCGTATGA